>NZ_JAPYKP010000025.1:0-58362 GCF_037179725.1 Mesorhizobium sp. Cs1321R2N1
CGCCTCGCACCTGACGGCCACCATCACCGCCACCTCGGGCGGCAACTTCGAACACCTGGTGGTCGGCACCGGCACGGCGACGGCCAACGTCACCGACACCGCCACCGACGCCACGGTCAACCTGAGCGCCTCGACGGTCGCCGAGGGGGCGGTCGCCAACTACGTGTTCACGGCGACGCTGTCGGATGCCTCGCAGGGCGTCACCACGATCACCACCGACCAGGGCATCATCACCATCGCCGACGGCCAGACCGTTGGCACGCTGACGATCGCCTCGGGCAATGGCGAGGACGTCTACAACGACGCCTCGCACCTGACGGCCACCATCACCGCCACCTCGGGCGGCAACTTCGAACACCTGGTGGTCGGCACCGGCACGGCGACGGCCAACGTCACCGACACCGCCACCGACGCCACGGTCAACCTGAGCACGTCGGATGTAACGGATCACGATGCCAACATCACCTTCACGGCGACCTTGAGCAATGCCTCGCAGGGCGTCACCACGGTCCACACCGACCACGGCGACATCACCATCGCCGACGGCCAGACCGTTGGTACACTGGTGATCGCAACTCCCAACGCCTCCAGCCTGTCCGCGACCATCACCGACACCTCGGGCGGCAACTTCGAACACCTGGTGGTCGGCACCGGCACGGCGACGGCACAGATCATCGACGCAACCGCGCCAACCATTCTGATCGGTACGGACGACAGCGCCCTGAAAGTCGGCGATGTGGCGCACCTGACTTTCACCTTGAGCGAAGCGTCGATCAACTTTGGCAGCGGCGACGTTAACGTGACCGGTGGCACGCTGAGCAACTTTGCCGGCAGCGGCACCAGCTACACCGCCGACTTCACGCCGGCGGCCAGCAGCACCACAACCGCCACTGTGAACGTGGCGGGCGGCACCTTCACCGATGCGGCGGCTAACAACAACACTGCAGCCGCGCAACTAAGCATGACGGTGGACACCGTCGCACCGACGGTGACGATTACCGACGACGAGCCCGGGACAGCCAACATTGCGGGCGGCAACGTTGTCTATACCTTCCAGTTCAGCGAGGCGGTAACCGGCTTTGATGCCAGCGACATTACGCTCGCAAACGGCACCAAGGGCACGTTCACCGTAATCGATGCCGACACTTACACGCTGGCGGTGACACCGAGCGCGAGCTTTACAGGCACTATGACGGTCGATGTGGCGGCGTCAGCCGCGTTCGACCTAGCGGGCAATCCCAGTACGGCGGCCACCCAGTCCGTGCAAGCGGTCGACACCTCTGCGCCATCCGCACCGGTGATCACCGGCTTTACCACCGACAGCGGCACAGTGGGCGACCACATCACCAACGACACCTCACTGACGATCAACGGAACGGCGGAGGCCAACAGCACGGTCACGGTGTTCCAGAACGGCGTGTCGATCGGCACGGCGTTGGCCGATGGCAGCGGCAACTGGAGCAAAATTGATAGCAACGTTCTGGTGAACGGCACCACTTATCAGTTCACGGCGACGGCAACCGACGCGGCGGCCAACACCAGCGGTCTGTCTTCTGCCTATGCGGCGATCATCGATACCACGGCCGCTGCACCGGTGATCACGGGCTTTACCACCGACAGCGGCACAGTGGGCGACCACATCACCAACGACACCTCACTGACGATCAACGGAACGGCGGAGGCCAACAGCACGGTCACGGTGTTCCAGAACGGCGTGTCCATCGGCACGGCGTTGGCGGATGGCAGCGGCAACTGGAGCAAAATTGATAGCAACGTTCTGGTGAACGGCACCACATATCAGTTCACGGCGACGCAGACTGACGTGGCCGGCAACACCAGTGCCGTCTCGGCCAGCTACGCGGCTATCATCGACACCACCACACCCACAGTAAGTTCAATTGTATTCTTAACACCTAACCCGGATGCCAGTGGCTACACGGACGTCAGTATCACGTTCTCAGAAGCGGTAAGCAACTTCGATGCCAGCGACCTTCAATGGCAAACTGGCGGTTCTGGATCTCCAGTAACACTCAGCGCCGCCTCTACCCCCGTGAAGGTCATATCCCTGACAACAGCGGACAACATCCACTGGGCCCTTCAACTCGATTATTCTGGCAGCAGTCCGAGTGGGAAAGATCTCGGAAGATTGATTGTCGCGGCCTCCTACACCGACATTTCCGGTAATATTGGGGCAACAGCTCAAACCTCATCGACGAATGAGAAAGTGGCTCCTGCGGGGGTTGCGGGGCAGCTTATTAATCTTGCTCTAACAGATCCGGAAACTGTGCATGGTGACATTGCAGTAACAGTTGCGGGCGTTCCGCTGGGTTGGAGCCTGAGCGAAGGCGTTGACAACGGCGACGGTTCTTGGACGGTGCAGACTAACAACATCGCCACTCTCTCTATCATCTCGCCCGACGGCTACACTGGTGCTCTAACACTCAATATCACTGAATACTGGACGAATGCCGACGGCAGCATGGCCAATGTTTTGATCGCCGACAATGTCGAGGCCTACGCGCCGGGCTCGCCGATCTTCGCCTGGTCGGGCGACGACGTGCTCACCGGCTCCCACGGCAATGATCTCTTCGTCTTCTCGCAACCGATCGGCGCCGACACGGTGCACAATTTCGATGCGGCCGCCGACCAGATCGATCTCATCGGCTATAACGGATTGGCTGATTTCGCCGACCTCCAGACGCATATCGCCGATGACGCCCATGGCAATGCGGTGATAGCGCTCGGCGATGGACAGTCGATCACGTTGGACGGCGTCCACTCGAGCGCGCTGACTACAAGCAATTTCCTCTTCGACCAGACACCGGTGGTCAACAATTCAGGCACCATGACGATCAGCGACGGCGCTCTGCTGCCGCTGAGCGGCACGGTCAACAACAGCGGCCTCATCTCGCTGAACTCGACCGGCGACGAAACGCTGCTGCAAGTCATCCAGCATGGCGTGACCCTTGAGGGCGGCGGACAGATTGACCTGTCCGACAGTGCCTTCAACGTCATCTCCGGCACCGGTCCGGACGTCACGCTGATCAATATTGACAACACGATCTCGGGCGCCGGCCAGTTGGGCGATGGTATGCTCGGCCTCGACAACAGGGGCACCATCATCGCTTCGGGCACCAACGCGCTCGTCATTGATACCGGCGGCAGTGTCGTCGCCAATTCCGGCACACTGGAGGCGACCGGTTCGGGCGGCCTGATCGTCGCCGGCGGGATCGCGAATTCCGGAATGCTCTCGGCCAATGGCGGCAACATCGTCATCCACGGTGAAGTCACCGGCGACGGCGATGCCACGATCGGCAACCTGTCGAAGCTGGAATTCGGCGCAGCGTCGTCGACGGATGTCACCTTCGCGCAGAACGCGGCGGGCACGCTGGAGCTCGATGACTCCTTTGACTACAGCGGACGAATCGGCGGCATCACCAACGACGACAAGCTGGACCTCAACGACGTCTTGTTCGGCACCGGCACGACGGTTGCCTATCAGGCCAGCCAGGACGGCAGCGGCGGCACGTTGACGGTCTCCGACGGCGCCCACAATGCCACGCTGCATTTGCTCGGCACCTATGATGCAAACAGCTTCAAGCTTGCCGATGATGGCGAAGGCCATACCGTCGTCACCTACAATCCGGAGTTCACGCTGACGGGCGTAGCCGGGGGAACGAGCGAGTTCGTGTGACGGAAAGAGAGCGAGGCCGCAATCACGCGCGGCTCGCCCGGTTTCTGCGCCGGTAGAGCGTTTAGCTTACGAATTAAGGTTTACGGAAGCTTTACGTGCAGATCGGGTGGCCCGTTGAAGGATCAGGAGTAGTATCGGGTCCGGGCATGCATTTTGGACAGGGGGCGGTTCTCCGCTAGATATTTTGGGTCTCGACAGCAAATCCAAGATGGTGAGGGAAGCGCTTCGCGCCTGCCGCCGCTATTTCCTGTTTGCGGCGGCGTTCAGCCTGGCGATCAATCTGCTTTATCTCGCATCCCCGCTCTACATGCTGCAGATCTACGACCGGGTGGTCACCAGCGGCAGCGAGACCACGCTGGTGATGCTCACCCTGGTGTTGCTTGCCGCTTTTCTGGCTCTTGCCGGCCTCGACCTTGTGCGCGCCGCCATCCTGACACGCGCCAGCGCGCGGCTCGACCGGCTGCTTTCGGTAAAGATCCTCGCCGCGTCCGTCGAAACTCCGTCGCCCAGCTCCTCGCCTAGCCAGCCAATCCGCGACTTCGATACGTTCAGGCAGGTCATCACCGGCAGCGGCATCCACGCCCTGTTCGACCTGCCATGGTCGCCCATCTATATCGGCATCATCTTCCTGCTGCATCCGTGGCTCGGCTTCTTCGCATTGGGCTGCTCGTTGCTCTTGATAGGCATGGCCGTGCTCAACGAGTATCTCGTGCGCTCGCCGCTAAAGCAGGCCAACGAGCTGGCGACGAACAACTATAACTTCACCGAAATGAGCCTCAGGAACTCGGAAGTCGTTCGCGCCATGGGGATGATCGACGGTCTCATCCGCCGCTGGGGCCGCGACCGCAACCTGGCACTGCGGCGCCAGGCGGAGGCAAGCGACCGTGCCGCCCTGATGTCGGGCCTGATCCGCTTCCTGCGGCTCACCATGCAATCGCTGATCCTCGGCCTCGGCGCCTATCTGGTCATCGAAAGGCAGATTACCGGCGGCACCATGTTCGCGGCCAGTCTCCTCCTGGGCAGGGGGTTGCAGCCTGTCGAGCAGATCGTCGGCCTCTGGCGCAGCCTGATCCTGGCTCGGGCAGCGTTTGCAAGGGTCGAGAAGCTGGTCGACGGGGGCGCTCGGAACGAACGAGCGTTCAACCTGCCCAAGCCCAGCGGCACGATCTCCGTCGAGCAGGTAAGCTTTGCAATTCAAAGCCAGCAGAAAGTGCTTCTGCGCGACGTGTCGTTTCGATTGGAGGCTGGCGAGGCGCTCGGAATCGTTGGCCCTTCCGGCGCCGGCAAGTCTACCCTGGCGCGCCACCTTGCCGGCGTCATGCAACCCAGCCGCGGCACAGTCAGGCTGGATGGTGCCGACCTGTCGCAATGGGGGCACGACGCACTCGGTGATCACATTGGCTACCTGCCGCAGGATATCGAACTCTTCTCCGATACGATCGCGGCCAACATCGGCCGCTTCAAGACCAATGTCGACCAGGAGGTGATCGATGCCGCGCGGCTCGCCGGCGTGCACGAGATGATCATCCGCCTGCCGCAGGGTTACGAGACTCAGATCGGCGAAGGCGGCGCAGTGCTGTCGGGAGGATACCGGCAACGGATCGCTCTTGCCCGGGCGGTGTTCGGAACGCCGAAACTGATCATTCTCGATGAGCCGAGCTCCAATCTAGACGCCGATGGTGACCGCGCGCTGAGCGACTGCGCGATTGAGCTGAAACGCCGCGGCAGCACGGTGATCATCGTCTCGCACCGGCCCTCGACCTTGGCGAATGTCGACAAGATCCTGCTGTTGCGCGATGGCGCCGTCGATGCCTTCGGGATGAGAAACGAGATCGTGGCGCTGCTCAACCAGCGCGCGGCTCCAATCGCGGTGGCGACCCAATGAACTGTGGTCGGAGAGTTCGATGAGCGACAGCGCCCTCACTTACCATAGCCTGCCCGGCGAGGCCGGCATCCCGGCTCCGGATTCCATCCGGGTGCCGGCCTATATCGGTCTGCTGATCATAGTGGCCTTTTTCGGAATTTTCGGCGGCTGGGCAGCTTTTGCCCCTCTGAACGGCGCCGTGCTCGCCGACGCCATCGTCAAGGTGGAAGGCAATCGAAAGAGCGTACAGCATTTCGACGGCGGGACGGTGAAGGAGATCCGCGTAAAGGATGGCGACGTCGTCAGGAAAGGCGACATAATGCTGAAGCTGGACGACACCAGGACCCGGTCCGAATTCAATCTCTATGCCCAGCAATATGCGCTGTTGCGCGCGACCGATGCCAGGATCAGGGCCGAACTGGACGGCAGCGAGGCTGTTGCCTTCCCCGAGGACACTCTCAAAGAGCACGAGGACTACCTCAAGGATGCAATGGCTAATCAGATCGCCGATCTGGAAACCCAGCGTGCCTCGATGGCCGGCGCCAAACAGATACTCGAGCGTCGCATTGCTGAGCTCGAGGAGCAGATACGGGGCAAGCAGTCTCGGGTCGAATCCTACCAGGCTCAGCTCAAGTCGACGATCGAGGAGAAGGCCAGCCTGTCGAAGCTGCTCAAGGCCGGATTGACGACCCGGCCACGCATCCTGGAACTGGAAAGGTCCGCCTCGGATTTGCAAGGCCTGATCGACGATAACCTCGGCGCAATCGGCGGCAGCCAACAGAGCAAAGCCGAACTCGAGAGCCAGATCGCCCAATTGACCAATGAGCGTCGGACCAAGCTGTCGGCCATGCTGATCGATACGCAATCGAATCTTTCCGACCTCGTACCCAAGATGTTCGCCGCCCGGGCTGCCATGGACCGGGCCGAAGTGCGCGCGCCCTATGATGGCCAAGTGATGGATCTCAGCGTCTTTTCGATCGGTGCGATCGTGGCGCCGGGCCAGACCATCCTCGACATCGTGCCGACCGAGAACTCGCTGATCGTCCAGGCACAGGTTCGCGTCGAGGATATATCGAACCTGCGGCCCAACATGGCCGCCGAAGTTCGCTTCACATCATACAAGCAGCGTTCGATACCCACAATTCATGGACGCGTCACCCGCATTTCGGCGGATCGCATTACCGACACCAAAACCGGCTTTCCCTATTACCTCGCGGACATAGCGGTCGATCCAGTGGAATTGGCCGCGGCCTCACAGATCGCGCTTTATCCGGGCATGCCGGCGTCAGTCATGATCGTTACCGACCAACGCACGGCACTCGACTACATTTTAGGCCCGCTGGTTGTGTCGTTCCACTCAGCGTTTCGCCAGAAATGACGGAAGTCCAACACCGTCCGCGGCGAGAACTCCCGCTAACCAGTCCTGAAAAATGCTTCTCTCCGCGTTGCGGCGCGCCTGGCCATCTTGTGATAATCCAGGAGACAGTCGGATATAGGCGCGGACGTATATTAAGTGTGCGCTGAATTGGTTCAGCCGTTTACCAAGCTCCGCATCGAGGGCTGTATGCTGCCCCGAGTAATGTCGACCGTCGCAAGGGTGACAGGCAGCTTGAACCGTCGTGGCCCAGCGCTGCCCGGATTCAAATAAAGCACGCCATCCACTGTCTCCATCCTCGGCACATGCGAGTGACCGGACACGACCAAATCGATGCCCTGGACAACCGGATCGATCTGCAGCGTCTTGAGATCATGAAGCACGTAGATTGCTCGCCCGGCGAGGCGTACGAGCTTGGTTTCTGCGTATTCCACAGCCCACCCACCGGTGTCCATGTTACCTCTGATTGCGGTAACCGGTGCGATACCGCGAAGCGCTGTGATGATCTCGGGGCGGCCGATGTCTCCACCATGAATGATGTGGTCGACCCCGGCCAGGCAACGCACCGCCTCCGGCCTCAGCAAGCCGTGCGTATCCGAGATGATGCCAATTCTGAACGTCATACCTTCTGTCACTAGACGGTGAGGGTCGTGAAATCCGTTGCGATAAGGCTGTTCGTAAATGTCCGGACGGCTTCCGCCAGAATTTCTTCGTCGCGATAGCGGCCGGAGATGTGCGTAAGAACGAGCTGCTTTACCTCACTGGTCGCTGCCAGCGAAGCTGCCTCCGCAGCTGTCAGATGTCCGTAGTCGCGCGCCATCGTTGCATCTCGTTCCAGGAATGTGGCTTCGATGACCAGCACGTCGGCGCCGCTCACCTGGTCGGCCAATCCATCGGTGGTTTCGACGTCGCCTACAATGACCAGTTTCTTGCCGGCTTCGGGTGGTCCGAGGACGGCTTCGGGAGCAATCATTCTGCCGTCGGGGAGAGAAATTGGGCGGCCTTCGGCCAAGTCCTTCCGGATCGGACCGTCTGGCACGCCCAGAGCTGCCAAGCGGTCCGGACGGAGATGACGGCGCGCCGGCGTCTCGAAGATGAAGCCGTAGCTGTCGGTGTCGCGATGGCGAACTTGAAAGCAGTCGACTGTGAACTCATCCACCTCGAACACGCGTCCGGGGACAAGCGGCACGAGTTTCAGCGGGATCGGCGCGCGTCCCTCACCCCAAAGGCCAGCGAGCATGCGGACGACGACGTCGAGGGTGTCGGCGCTGCCATGAATGATTACAAGGTCCTCGCTATGCCGAAGCCGAAGCGTCGAGAACAAGCCTGGAATCCCGAGCACGTGATCGAGATGCGCGTGCGTGAGGAGCAGGCGATCAAGTCGCCTGAATCCGGCGCCGCTGCGCAGAAGCTGACGCTGGGTGCCTTCCCCGCAATCGACCAGCACCCGCTGACTGCCGGCTTCAACGAGCAGCGCCGGGTGATTGCGCTCGGCCGAGGGCACGCTGGCCGAGGTGCCAAGCAAGACAAGCCTGAAGGTCATGCGAGCAGTCTACCTCGCGGGCAACGAGACCTCAAAGCGGGCGAAAGAGCGGTCCTGGATAGACTTCGCGTAGCCGGCTTGGCGCCGGAGATCTGGACATTGTGCATGGTGCTCTGGACATCGTTGGCGACCTCGATCTGTCCAAGCTTCACTGTCGGAATTCGACGAAGCGCGATTTCGCATCTGCGCATACCGGCCACAGGCCCATTTGGCATGCTCTCAATGGGACAGCATTGCCGCAACCTGGTTTCTCGTCCGCTCCTCTTGTGAGGCACTGAAAAAAGGGAAAACAGCCATGGCATCAGCCAAAAAAAGGCCTCTACCAAAGGCCTGAACGAACTCGTCGTCGACACTTTGTAGGACATCTATTTTCGCCGAGAAGACGATTCTCTCCACCTTGCCGAAGAGCAATAGCACAAACCCCGGACCTCAAAGTGCATCGATGACGGTACTTTTCAAGACGGGAGCGAGCATGTCGCCGGGTGGCGAGAGGTTGAAATCGTCCGATTGATCCCGATAGTCGAGGGAAAAAGGCTTTTCCCTTAGTCGACTGCCTTGCGAAATCTCAACTATATTTTCTGATCGATTTTCCCTTTAAAATAAAAATCAAATTTTCAGCGGCCACGCGGCGTCAACGTCCTCGGTAGAGAAAAATCGCCTTCAGATGATGTTTCAGTGCGGACGGTTTAGCTAGCCTAAGATGGCGTCACGAAATCTTTGGCGGCGTTGAAGTTGTGTTTTAGATTTCGGTGGCGGTTGCCTCGGCTCTCGGCCACTGCCACATATTACAACATCAAGGTCACGTGAGGGTCCAGTGTCTCCCGAGAGCAGTCAGCAGATGCGCGTGCTCGCCACGCGGCGACACGATGAGATCCTGAAGCGCCTCAGCGCCCAAGGTTCCGTTAGCATTGCCGAACTTGCCGGGTTCTTCGATGTCTCGCGCGAAACCATCCGCCGCGACCTGAAGCTGCTGTCGGATAAGGGACAACTCGGCATCGTGCATGGCGGCGCCGCCCGTTTCGAGCCGAGTGAGCCGGCAATGAACTTGCGCAGCCGAGAAAATGCCCGGGGCAAGGCCGTGATCGGCAGGGCGGCCGCAGGGCTCATACACAACGGCATGGTGGTTTTCCTCGATTCCGGCACCACGACGCTGGCCGTCGCGCAAGCCATGAGCGACCTGCGCGATCTCACCATCTGTACGGCCAGCCTGCCGATTGCGCTTCACCTGTGCCACATTCCAGGCATGCGCGTGCATATGCTGGGTGGCGAAATCGATCCCGGCGAGGAAGCGGCCGCCAGCATCGACATGCCCGAGGCAATGGCGCGCTTTCGCGTCGACATCGCCTTCCTCGGCGGTGGCGCACTCTCGCCCGACGGCGAAGTGACCGATTTCACCCGCGCCGGCGCCGAACAGCGCGGACGGATGATCGCGCTCGCAGCCAAAACCTACTTCGTTCTCGACAGCAGCAAGTTCGCAAAACTGACGCCGCTCAGGATCCCGAATTTCCAGCGCGCCGCCGGCTTGATCGTCGATGCGAAGCCGCAGGCTGATATCGCTGAAGCGGTGGTGCGCAAAGGACCTGAACTGATGGTTGCATCTTGATGTGATATTTTGTGGCATTTTGTGTTGATATTTGGGATTCGCCTGCTATGATCCAGCCGGTGTCAAAACGGCAGGATGTCCCATGGCAAACGAATTCCCCACGCAAGCGCGCGTCGTCATTGTCGGCGGCGGCATCACCGGCTGTTCGGTCGCCTATCATCTCACCAAGCTCGGCTGGACCGATGTGGTGTTGCTCGAGCAAGGCCAGCTCAGCGGCGGCACCACCTGGCATGCCGCCGGCCTTGTCGGGCAGTTGCGCAGCCATGCCAACATGACCAGCCTGATCCGATATTCCACCCAGCTCTACAGTGAACTGGAGTCCGAGACCGGTCTTGCCACCGGCTGGAAGAATTGCGGCTCGCTGTCGGTGGCGCGCACATCAGACCGTATGACAGTGCTGAAGCGTACGGCCGCCTCGGCGCGCGCTCAAGGGGTGGAGATCGATGTTATTTCGCCGAAAGAGGCGGCCGATCTGTGGCCGGTGATGGCGACGGACGATCTGGTCGGCGCCGTCTGGCTGCCGGGAGACGGCAAAGCCAATCCGACGGACTTGACACAGTCGCTCGCCAAGGGCGCACGCAACGGCGGTGCGAAAGTTTTCGAGCGGGTGAAGGTCACCGGGATCACGGTAAAAAACGGCGTTGCCTGCGGCGTTGAGACGGACCGTGGCGACATCGCCGCAGAGATCGTCGTCAACTGCGCCGGCCAATGGGCGCGCAAGGTCGGGTTGATGTGTGGCGTATCGGTGCCGCTGCATTCGGCCGAGCATATGTACATCGTCACCGGCAGGATCGAGGGCGTGCATCCGGATCTGCCTGTCATGCGTGACCCCGATGGTTTCATCTACTTCAAGGAAGAGGTCGGCGGCCTGGTGATGGGCGGCTTCGAGCCGCATGCCAAACCGTGGGGCATGAACGGCATCCCGGAAAATTTCGAGTTCGCGCTGCTGCCCGACGATTGGGACCAGTTCGAGATACTGATGGAAAACGCGCTTGTCCGCGTGCCGCAATTGGCGCAGGCCGAGGTGAAGAAATTCTACAACGGCCCGGAAAGCTTCACGCCCGACAACAATTTTCTCCTCGGCGAGACGCCGGAGCTGAAAAATTTCTATGTCGGCGCCGGCTTCAACTCGATGGGCATCGCCAGCGCCGGCGGCGCGGGTAGGGCGCTGGCCGAATGGATCGTCAACAGCGCACCGACCATGGATTTGTGGCCGGTCGATATCAGGCGCTTCGCCTCCTTCAACAACAATCCGCGCTGGCTGCATGACCGCGTCAAGGAGACGCTCGGCCTGCACTACGCCATGCCCTGGCCGAACCGCGAACTCGACACCGCACGGCCCTTCCGCCGCTCGCCGCTCTATGACCGGCTTGCCGCCAAGGGCGCCTGCTTCGGCTCCAAAATGGGCTGGGAGCGCGCCAACTGGTTTGCCGCTCCAGGAGAGAAAGCCGAGAACGACTACGCCTTAGGCTGCCAGAACTGGCATGGGGCGGTCAGACGCGAGATGAAGGCGACGCGTGAAGCCGTCGCCATTTTCGACCAGACTTCCTTCGCCAAGCTTCTCGTCCAGGGCCGCGATGCCTGCGCCGTGCTCAACCGCATCTGCGCCGGCAATGTCGACGTACCGGTCGGTGCGTCCGTTTACACAGGCGTGCTCAATGCCCGTGGCGGCTACGAAAGCGATCTCACCGTGATGCGGCTGGGCGCGGAAAAATTCCTCATCATCACCGGTTCCGCACAAGCGGTGCACGATGCCGACTGGATCGTGAAGAACACCCCCGCTGGCGCCCATGCCATCCTGACCGACGTCACCTCGTCCTACGCGGTGCTGGCGTTGATGGGGCCGCGATCGCGCGATGTGCTGGGCAAACTGTCCTCGGCTGATCTTTCCAACGCCGGCTTCCCTTTCGCCACCATCCGCGAGATCGATATCGGCTACGCCACCGCTTATGCCAATCGAATGACCTATGTCGGGGAACTCGGCTGGGAACTGATCGTGCCGACCGAATTCGCCGTCGGCGTCTATGAGGCGCTGCATGAGGCCGGTCACGAATTCGGCTTGACCGATGCCGGTTACTACGCGCTCGATGCCTTGCGCATCGAAAAGGGTTTTCGCGCCTGGGGTCGTGAATTGACGCCTGATATCAACCCCTGGCAGGCCGGACTTGGCTTCGCTGTCGCGATGGACAAGCCTGATGGCTTCATCGGCCACGAAGCGCTGGTCGAGGTAAAGCCGTCAGCGGCACCGGTTAGGCGCATCGTGCTGTTCACGCTCGATGATGCCGAACCAATGCTTTGGGGCGGTGAACTGATCCTGCGCGACGGCAAACCGGTCGGCGAGGTCCGCTCGGCGGCATACGGCCACACGCTTGGCCGTTCAGTGGCGCTCGGCTTGATCGAGAACGAGACCGGCGTCGACGCAGCGTTTCTCACCGGCGGCCGGTTCGAGATCGACCTCGCTGGTGATCGCCATGCCGCGACACCGCATTTGCGCAGCCCCTACGATCCGAAATCGGAGCGGGTGAAGGCCGATGTGGTGGAGATAAGGGTCGCAGCTTAATCCACCGACATCGAGCGCGCCATGTCGAGAAAGGCGCGCACGAGTTTGCCGCCGCTGCGTTCTCGCAAGCAGATCAGCGCCTCATCCATCAGCGTCTCAGGCGCGTCGATGGCGATCGGGACGAGCCGCGAATCCTGGCCGAATTCAGCCGCCGAGACGAAGCCGATGCCAGCGCCCGAGGCGACGATCTCGCGGACGGCTTCGCGGCCTTCGGCCTCGATCACGGGCCTCAGTTCAATCTTTGAAGCGGCTGCGAGGTCTTCGAGCTTCTGACGCGTCTTCGACCCGCGCTCGCGCATGACCAGTGATTCCTGCGCGAGCTGCTTGAGGGTCAGCGATTTGCTCGCGGCCAGCGGATGGTCGACGGAGGCGAAGGCGATGATCGGCGTCGAGTTGAGTTTCAAGACCTCGAAATCGCGCCCGGTCGGCACCTCGCCCAGCACGCCGATGTCGGCGTCGT
The DNA here is from genome assembly GCF_037179725.1 of Mesorhizobium sp. Cs1321R2N1. Lineage (NCBI taxonomy): Bacteria > Pseudomonadati > Pseudomonadota > Alphaproteobacteria > Hyphomicrobiales > Phyllobacteriaceae > Mesorhizobium > Mesorhizobium sp. Cs1321R2N1. Next base: position 13,100 of record NZ_JAPYKP010000025.1, read on the forward strand.
AGCTGTAGAGGCTGCTGATCACCGTCTCGGTGTTGCCGGCGCGCACCGAAACCTGGACGCCCGGATAGCGGGCCCGGAAGCTGCCCAGGATGTGCAACAGATGATGCGCCGCATCGGCGACGATGCGCAGCGTGCCGGAGCGCAACGCGCGCGACTCCGTCAGCAACTCGAGCGCCTGCTGCTCGGTGTCGAACATGCGGTGGGTTATTTCGAGCAGCTTCTGGCCCGAATGGGTCAGCGTCACCTGCTTTTTGTTGCGGTTGAACAGCAGCACATCATACTCTTCCTCAAGCTTGCGGACCTGGTCGGATATCGCCGGCTGGGTCAGGAACAGCGCTTCGGCAGCCCGCGAAAAGCCACCTGAGATTGCCACCTGGTGAAAGGCCCGAAGCTGAACATAGCGCATTTCCCGTGCCTCCGAGATGCCAAGATAGACGGCAGCTTACCATAAGGTGTGCTAACTGAAAGATCGAAATGAACGATTTGACTTATGTTTAGCCGAGCCTCAGCCTGAATGAGGTCGACGTCTGCCGGCCATGGTTACCGGAGGCGCGCCATGCAATTTGCAATCATTCTGCTGGATCTGGCGGGTGCCGTCATGCTCCTGCTCTGGGCTGTGCGCATGGTGCGTACAGGCGCCGAGCGGGCCTGCGGTCCGGCGTTGCGCGGTGCCTTGAGACAGGCGCGCAACGCCCGGATCAGGTCAGCGGGCGCCGGCACCGTGCTCGCCGTGCTGCTGCAGAGTTCCACCGCCGTCGCCATGCTGGCTGCCGGATTTGCCGCGAGCGGCATGATCCCGGTGTCGGCCGGGCTGGCGATCCTGCTTGGCGCCGACCTTGGTTCGGCACTGGTCGTGCAGGTGCTGTCCTTCGACCTCAGTTGGTTGGTGCCGGCGTTGATCCTGGTCGGCGGCGCGATGGCCCTGAAGTTCGAGGCGCGCGGTATCAAGCAAGGCGGGCGCATTCTGATGGGTGTGGCGTTTGTTCTGCTGTCGCTGCACATGATCGGGGAGGCGACCGCGCCGATGCGGCAGAGCGCATTGCTGCCCCTGGTGATCTCCTATTTGCGCGCCGATTACTTCACCGCCTTTGCCGCCGCTGCCCTGTTCACATGGCTGATCCATTCCAGCGTAGCGGCGATCCTGTTGTTCGTGACCCTGGCCGCGCAAGGCGTCTTGCCGGTCGAGGTCGGTCTGTTCTTCATCCTCGGCGCCAATTGCGGCGGTGCACTGATTGCGGTGTGGCTGACGCGCGGCGAACCTGTCGAGGCGCGCCGTGTCCCGCTCGGCAATCTGATCTTCCGTGGCGCGGCGGCACTCGCCGCTCTGTTTGTGCTTCAGGTCGTGATGTTTCCGACGCATCCGTTCGGCGCAACCGAGGGCCGGCAACTGGTCAATCTGCACCTCGCCTTCAATCTGGCACTGGTCGTCTGTTGCTTGCCCTTCACCGGCACAATGGAAAAGTTGGTCACGCTGTTGATTGCCGACAGGCCGGCGGCGAAGGTGAAGGAGGGCAGGGATCTTCTCATGTCGCGCCGAACCAGTGCGCTTGACCGCACCGTCATGCGCACGCCAGGTCTGGCGCTGGCAAGCGCGACCCGCGAGTTGCTGCGCATGGGCGAGGTCGTCGAGGTGATGCTTCGACCCGTGATGGATTTCTTCGATGCCGGCACCACAGACCAGATCCGCAAGGCGCAGAAGCTCGATGACGACGTCAACCGCGCGCACACCGAGATCAAGCTCTACATTGCCGAAGTCAATCGCGGCAGCATGACCGCGGCCGAGGCCCAGCGCGGCGTAGAACTCACCGATTTCGCCATCAATCTCGAACGCGCCGGCGATATCGTCGCCAAGAACCTGCTCGTGCTTACCCAGGAGCTGCGCGACAAGAATCTGCGCTTTTCACGCGCCGGCTGGAGCGAACTGGCCGGGCTTCACAACCGTGTCATGGCCAACATGCAGCTTGCGCTCAACGTGCTGGTGTCGAGCGATCTTGTTTCGGCGCGGCAACTCGTCGTCGAGAAGGAGCGGATGCGCGAGCTGGAACGCATGAGCCATGACCGTCACCTCAAGCGCCTGCAATCGGGAATGACGCAAAGCGTCGATACCAGCGACATCCATCTGGAGGCGGTCAGGGCGCTGAAGGAAATCAACTCGCTGATGGCCTCGGTCGCCTATCCCCTGCTGACGCAAAGCGGCGATCTGCTTGAGAGCCGGCTGGCGAGAAGCGGTGAGGCCGCGGACTCAATAGCTGCCGCGCTGGCCTGACGGGAGGCATTCGCCGCTCGCGAGCTGCAATTTTTACCATCGTAACAATCGATATGTCGATACAAAATAACGATTTTACAAATATATCATTCGGACCAAGAATTAGGCGACATCGAAAAGCAGATCTTGCGGAGGACAATATGCTCGCCGAGACGAAATTTGCCGCGGAGCCGCTGGCCAGCCCGGCGCTGGGTGAGCCGTATCTGCTCACCCCGGGACCGCTCACCACGGCTTATTCGGTCAAACAGGCTATGCTGCGGGACTGGGGGTCCTGGGACGGCGACTTCCGCGCCATGACATCAGACATGCGCCGCCGCTTGTTGGCGCTGACCGGCGATGCCCGTGGCGAGTTCGATTGCGTGCCGATGCAAGGCAGCGGTTCCTTCTGCGTCGAAGCGATGCTGGGTTCGTTCGTGCCCAGGGACGGCAAGGTTCTGGTTCTGGCCAACGGCGCCTATGGCCTGCGCGCCGCGCAGACCATGCAGTATCTCGGCCGAGCCTACACGCTGATCGACAAGGGCGACTACCTGCCACCGCGCGGCGACGAGGTGGCGGCAGCACTTGAGGCCGACGGCGCCATCACGCATGTGATCGCGATCCATTGCGAGACAAGTTCCGGCATCCTCAATCCCGTCGCCGAGATTGCTGAAGCCGTATACGCCAAGGGCCGCAAGCTGCTGGTTGATTCCATGAGCGCCTTCGGTGCCATCCCACTCGACGTTAACGAGATCCGTTACGAGGCTATGGTCTCGTCCGCCAACAAATGCATCGAGGGCGTGCCGGGCTTCGGCTTCATCATCGCCCGCAAGAGCGAGTTCGAGGCCGCCAAGGGCCGCAGCCACTCGCTGTCACTCGACGTCCACGCGCAGTGGGCGCACATGAACAAGACAGGCCAGTGGCGCTACACGCCGCCGACGCATGTGGTCGCCGCCTTCCTCGAAGCGTTGCGCCAGCACGAGGGCGAGGGCGGCGTTGCCGGCCGTGGCGCCCGCTACACCAGGAACCGCGACGTCATGGTGGCCGGCATGCGTGAGCTCGGTTTTGAGACATTGCTGAACGATCGCTGGCTGTCGCCGATTATTGTCACCTTCTTCAACCCGGCCCACGCCAACTTCGCCTTCGATCGGTTCTACGACCTGATGAAGGACAAGGGCTTCATCATTTATCCAGGCAAGCTGACCGCCGTCGATAGCTTCCGCGTCGGCTGCATCGGCCAGATGGACGAACATGTCATGCGCCGCGTCGTCGAGGCGGCGGCTTTCTCGTTGAATGAAATGGGCGTCGACACCGCCGCTCCACCCGCCGCGGCAATCGCCGAGCGCGCCAAACTCGCCGCCTGAAGCGGCAGATTTCGAGGATTTCGATGAACCAGATCTCTCCCATCAATGTCGCTGTCAATGGCCGCACCTACGCCTGGCCGCGCGTGCCGGCCATCGCCATCTGCCTTGACGGCTGCGAGCCGGCTTATCTCGACGAGGCAATCCATGCCGGGCTGATGCCGGCCCTAGTCAGGATCAAGGAGAAGGGCACGGTGCGCTTTGCACACTCGGTCATCCCGAGCTTCACCAACCCCAACAATCTGTCGATCGCCACCGGCCGCCCGCCATCAGTGCACGGCATCTGCGGCAACTATCTCTACGAGCGCGAGACCGGCAAGGAAGTGATGATGAACGACCCGCGCTTCCTGCGTGCGCCGACCATTTTCCAGGCCTTCTACGATGCCGGCGCCAAGGTGGCGGTGGTCACCGCCAAAGACAAGCTGCGTGCGCTGCTCGGCAAGGGGCTTGCTTTCGATGAAGGCCGGGCGCTGTGTTTCTCGGCCGAAAAGTCGGACACCACCACCAAGGCCGAGCACGGCATCGACAATGCGTCGAAGCATTTCGGGCTGCCGGTGCCGGAGGTTTATTCGGCCGAACTGTCGGAATTCGTCTTCGCCGCCGGCGTCCAGTTGCTGAAGGAGTTCCGCCCCGACATCATGTACCTGACGACCACCGACTATGTGCAGCACAAATACGCGCCCGGCGTGCCGCAGGCCAACGCCTTCTACGAGATGTTCGACAAGTACCTGACCGAGCTTGATGCGCTGGGCGCTGCGATCGTCGTTACCGCCGACCACGGCATGAAGCCCAAGCACAAGGCGGACGGTTCGCCCGACGTTGTGTATGTCCAGGACCTGCTCGATGAGTGGCTGGGCAAGGACGCCGCGCGCGTCATCCTGCCGATCACCGATCCCTATGTCGTGCATCACGGCGCGCTTGGCTCGTTTGCAACCGCCTATCTGCCTGATGGCGCCGATCAGGCCGGCATCATGGCGCGGCTGGCCAAGGTCGACGGCATCATGCTGGTCGTCGACAGCCCGACGGCCTGCGAGCGCTTCGAACTGCCGGCCGACCGGATCGGCGACATCGTGCTGATCTCGACCGAAAACAGGACGATCGGCACCAGTGAACACCGCCATGATCTGGCGGCGCTCAACGAACCGCTACGCTCCCATGGCGGCCTGACTGAGCAGGAAGTGCCTTTCATCGTCAATCGCGTGCTGCCGGACCTGCCGAACGAACCGATCTTGCGCAACTTCGATGCCTTCTACTACGCCACCATGGCGGCGGCGCTGGCGGGCTGAGTGCCACCGTCGACCTCCACTCCGCCTCGCTTCGCTCGGCACCTCTCCCCCGTCGATCGGGGGAGAGGTGGCCCGAAGGGCCGGAGTGTGGGTTCGATCCTCCGCCGCGCCGCGTCCAAGAATCTGCTGGAGCAGAGCACATGACCAAGCTTGACCCTGCCATCAAAGTTCGCCACGAGCCGATGCGCATCGCCGGCAAGGAAGTCGATGCCGACGGCGTCGTCGAGGTGCGCTACCCCTGGAACGACACCGTAATCGGCACAGTGCCGGCTGGCCGCGCCGAGCATGCGCGCCAGGCGTTCGAGATTGCTGCCGACTATAAGTCCAAACTGACCCGCTACGAGCGCCAGCAGATCCTGTTCCGTACAGCTGAAGCGCTGGCGTCGCGCCGGGAAGAAATATCCGATCTCATCACGCTGGAACTCGGCATCTCCAAGATCGACTCGCTCTATGAAGTCGGCCGCGCCTATGACGTCTTCACGCTGTCGGCGCAAATGTGCATCCAGGATGACGGCCAGATATTCTCCTGCGATCTCACCCCGCATGGCAAGGCGCGCAAGATCTTCACCACCCGCGAGCCGCTGAAGGCGATCTCGGCGATCACGCCCTTCAACCATCCGCTCAACATGGTCTCGCACAAGGTGGCGCCGGCGATTGCCACCAACAATTGCGTGGTGGTGAAGCCGACCGAGCTGACGCCGATGACGGCGCTGCTGTTGGCCGACATCCTCTACGAAGCCGGCCTGCCGCCGGAAATGCTGTCGGTGGTGACCGGCTGGCCGGCCGACATTGGCAACGAGATGATCACCAACGAGAATATCGACCTGATCACCTTCACCGGTGGTGTGCCGGTAGGCAAGATGATCGCCCGCACAGCCGGCTACAAGCGTCAGGTGCTCGAACTCGGCGGCAACGATCCGCTGATCATCCTCAACGACCTCTCCGACGCAGATCTGGCCAAGGCAGCCGATCTCGCCGTTGCGGGTGCCACGAAAAACTCCGGCCAGCGCTGCACCGCGGTCAAGCGCATCCTCGTCCAGGAAAGCGTCGCCGATCGCTTTGTGCCGCTGGTGCTTGAGCGGGCGAAGAAGATCCGTTTCGGCGACCCGATGGATCGTTCGACCGACCTCGGCACTGTCGTGCATGAGAAGGCGGCGGCGCTGTTCGAGGCGCGTGTCCATATGGCCGCCGAGCAGGGCGCCGACATTCTCTACAATCCGGGCCGGCAAGGCGCGCTGCTGCCGCCGATCGTCGTCGATCGCGTTCTGCACAAATCCGAACTGGTGATGGAAGAAACCTTCGGACCGATCATTCCGATCGTGCGCGCGCCGGACGATGACGAGGCGCTGATCGCACTCTCCAACTCGACCGCCTTCGGCCTGTCGTCGGGCGTCTGCACCAATTCCTTCCCCCGTATGCAGAAATACATCGTCGGTCTACAGGTCGGGACGGTCAACATCTGGGAAGTGCCGGGCTACCGCATCGAGATGTCGCCCTTCGGCGGCATCAAGGACAGCGGCAATGGCTACAAGGAAGGCGTCATCGAAGCGATGAAGAGCTACACCAATGTGAAGACATTTTCGCTGCCCTGGTCCTGACCGGACCATAGCAACCGGCAGACCAACCGAGGGGGCATTTCACGCTCCCTCATTCGCGTTTCGGAGACCATCATGGCCACGATATCTGAGCTTGTGCATACCGAGGGCGATTCCAACACCACAGCGGCGCGCGGCCGCTGGGACGCACGCCAGGACGATCCGCGGATCCGTGGCCTGCTCGATCGCGATGCTGCCGCCTTCATGCATCAGAGCCTGTCCAGTCCCTGCCTGTCGACGATCGCCAAGGCTGAAGGCATCTGGATCGAGGACACCGCCGGCCGCCGTTTCATGGATTTCCACGGCAACAGCGTGCATCACCTTGGTTACGGCCATCCAAGGTTGGTCGCCGCGATCAAGAAGCAGCTCGACGAGCTCTGCTTCGCGCCGCGCCGCTTCACCTGCGAGCCCGCTGTCGAACTGGCCGAAAAGCTGGCAGCACTTGCGCCCGGTGATCTCGGCAAGGTGCTGTTCACTACTGGTGGCTCGGACGCCATTGAGGTGGCGCTGAAGATCGCGCGCGCCGCGACTGGCCGCTTCAAGACAGTATCGTTCTGGGATGCCTTTCACGGCGCCGGCTTCGGGGCGGCGAGTGTCGGCGGCGAGGCGACCTTCCGCTCCCACATCGCCGGACCCATGATGACCGGCACCGAGCATGTCGCGCCCTGGGACGGCTATCGGTGCCCGTACGGCCACGATTCGCTGGAAGCATCCGGGCTCGCCTGCGCCAACATGCTCGCTTACGTGCTTGGCCGCGAACAGGACGTGGCGGCGGTCGTCGCCGAGCCGATGCGGGCGACGCCCAACCCGCCGCCGCCCGGCTTCTGGAAACGGGTACGCAAGGCCTGCGACCGGCACGGCACACTGCTGATCTTCGATGAGATCCCGACCGGCCTTGGCAAGACCGGAAAGTTCTTTGCCCACGAGCATGATGGCGTGACGCCCGACATCGTCGTTCTCGGCAAGTCTCTCGGCGGCGGCATCCTGCCGATCGCCGCCGTCATCGCGCGCCGCGACCTCGACGTCACCGGCGGCTTTGCCATCGGTCACTACACCCATGAGAAGAACCCGGTGACGACGCGCGCGGCGCTGACGACGATCGACATCATCCTGGAGGAAGGACTGGTCGATCGTTCGGCCGAGCTTGGCCAACATATGCTGGGACGCATGCAAGACCTGATGACACGCTCGCCCCATGTCGGCGACGTCAGGGGCAGGGGGCTCATGGTCGGTGTCGAACTGGTCGAGGACCGCGTTACGCGCCAGCCCGCGCGCGACCTCGCCGAGAGGATCTTCTATACCTGCCTGGAGCAGGGCCTGAGCTTCAAGGTCAGCCAGGGCAATGTGCTGACGCTGTCGCCGCCGCTGGTCATTTCGAAGACTGATCTCGACCGCGCTCTCGATAGTGTCGAACGCGCCGTGCTGGCCGCCTGATCGTGAAAGCCATCCGCACAGATCGGGAACTTGAGTGTCCAGGGATCGACGCCGGCCTGCGGGCAAGAGGCGTCGATCTGGTGACGCTGCCCGACGGCATTCCCGAAGCTGACCTGATGCAAGCTGTCACCGACGCCGATCTTCTGCTGATGTGCTACACGCCGATTACCGCGCGGGTGATCGAGGCGGCTTCCAGATTGAAGGGCATCGTCAAATATGGCGTCGGCGTCGACGCCATCGACATCCCTGCCGCGATGCGGCGCGGCATCCCTGTCGTCAACGTACCGGAATATGCCGAGGAAACCGTCGCCGAAGGCGCCTTCGCCCTGATGATCGCGCTGGCCAAGCGGCTGCCGGCGATTACGTCCGCAATGTCGCGCGACGGCTGGATCTGGCCCGAGCAGCTCTGGCTGGGGCGAGACATTTCCGGCGCCACGCTGGGGTTAGTCGGCTGCGGCAAGATCGGCCGCAGCATGGCGCGCATGGCCGGGCAGGGATTTCGCGCCCGGGTTCTTGGTTTTGATCCCGGTGTCGATGCCGCAACCATGCGTGCCGCCGGCGTCGAGAAGGCCGATAATCTCCGCGCCATGCTGCGGGCCTGCGACTTCATTTCCCTGCATTGTGTGCTGAATGACAAGACACGCGGACTGATCGGCAAAGCAGAGCTCGCCTGCCTGAAGCCTTCCGCCATCATCATCAACGTCTCGCGCGGCGCGCTTATCGATGAGCGGGCGCTTGTCGAGGCGGTCGTTGCCGGGCGCATCGGTGGCGTAGGGCTCGACGTTTATTCGGCGGAGCCGCTCTCCAAGTCGGACCATCCGATGCGCGCGCTTTTCGATCGCGACAACGTGATCCTTTTTCCGCATCTCACCTTCTTCACGCATGAGGCGATGCGCAGGCTCGAGGACGACACGCTGGCGCGCTGTTTCGAGATCCTCGAGGGCCGGCCAGTGATCATCCGCTCGCAGGATCCGCGTTTGCGGGCTCAGACATCGGGCGTCTTATTCGGCTGATAACGGATATATTTCCAATCAGATCGTCCACTCCGCGCAGCCGCGACCGCACCCACGACAATGATGCGACACTTCCAAGACAAATATCAGAGGAAGTTTGGCTCTCATAAAATAAATAGATTTTACTTATCGATCGCTAGTCCCCAGAGTTGACACAACGACGACATCCACCAGCGCTACAAGGCCGGAAGGTCCCGACGGCGCGATCGTCCTAGTGCATCGCAGAATGTGCCATCAATCACAGGGGAACTGATCATGAAATCGCGCAATGCAACCATCGTTACGGCCTTTGCCGCGTCGTTATTGGCGTCCTCGGCTCTTGTTGGACCGGCATTCGCCGACGGCGTTGTCACCATCTATTCCGCCGACGGCCTGCATGACGGCAATGGCAGCTGGTACGAAACCGAATTCGCCGCCTTCACCAAGGCCACCGGCATCACCGTGCAGTATATCGAGGCTGGCTCGGGCGGTGTCGTCGAGCGTGTCGCCAAGGAGAAGTCGAACCCGCAGGCCGACGTGCTGGTGACCTTGCCGCCCTTCGTCCAGCGCGCGGCCGCCGATGGCTTGCTGCAGGACTACAGGCCGCAAGCCGCCGACCAGATCGACGGCGGCACCGACAAGTACCGGCCGCTGGTCAACAACTACATGAATTTCATCTACAACAGCGCCGTGCTTTCGGAAGCGCCGAAAAGCTATAACGATCTGCTCGATCCGAAGTTCAAGGGCAAGATCCAGTATTCCACGCCCGGCCAGGCCGGTGACGGCACCGCCGTCATGCTGCAGATCATCCATGCCTTCGGTGGCGAGGACAAAGGCTTCGAGTTCATGAAGAAGCTGCAGGACAACAATGTAGGCCCGTCCGCTTCGACCGGCAAGCTGACCGCGCTGGTCAACAAGGGCGAACTGCACGTCGCCAACGGCGATCTGCAGATGAACATGTCGCAGATGGCCGACAACCCGAATATCAAGGTGTTCTGGCCCGCCGGTCCTGACGGTGTGCGCTCCACTTTCGCACTGCCCTATGAAATCGGCCTGGTCACTGGCGCACCCAATGCCGACAATGGGAGGAAGCTGATCGACTTCCTGCTCGCCAAGGAAGCCCAGTCCACCATAAGCTCGGTAGCGCTCGGTATGCCCGCCCGCAAGGACGTGAAGCCGGATGACGCCAACTTCGCCAAAGCGCAGGAGGCGATGAAGGGTGTGACCGTCTGGGCTCCCAACTGGGACGAAGCGCTGAGCAAGCTTCCCGACTATGTCAAGAAATGGAACGAGGCGACCGGAAGCTGACACCCGGGGGCAAAAATCCGGAGGACCAAGCCATGTCGGCCGTCGCCTTTACTGGTACCAGTGTCATGGACATCGACGCCGCGAAAATTCGCGGCGCCGGTTCCAACGTCCACTTCGACAAGGTCAGCGTCGCCTATGGCGCACATGTCGTCCTGCATCCGCTGACCCTGGATATTGCGCCGGGTGAAATCCTGGCGATGATCGGGCCTTCGGGTTCCGGCAAGACCACCGCCCTGCGCGCCGTGGCCGGGTTCGTGCGCCCGGCAAGCGGCCGCATCCGCATCGGCGCGGCCGATGTGACGGATCTGCCACCCTACGAGCGCGGTCTCGGCATGGTGGTGCAGAACTACGCGCTGTTTCCGCATATGCGGGTCGAGGACAACGTTGCCTTCGGCCTCAGGGCACAAGGCGCCGACAAGGCGTTGATTGGCGAACGGGTGAAAGAAGCGCTCGCCACCGTCGGCATGGCGACTTTTGCCCGGCGTTATCCCCGCGAGCTTTCGGGTGGCCAGCAGCAGCGCGTCGCGATTGCGCGTGCTTTGGCCGTGCGGCCACGCGTGCTGCTGCTCGATGAGCCGCTTTCGGCGCTCGACGCGCAGATCCGCCGCAACATGGTCGAGGAGATTGCCCGCCTGCACCGCAGCCTGCCTGGCCTGACGATCCTCTACGTCACCCATGACCAGACCGAAGCGCTGACGCTTGCCGACAAGATCGCCATTATGCGCGACGGCAGGGTCTGTTCGCATGGACCGACAACCGAACTCTACCGTCGCCCGCCAAACCGTTTCACCGCTGAGTTCCTCGGCCGTGCCAACCTTCTGCCGGTGACGGTCGCCGAACCTGCCGGGTCGAAGGGCTTTGCCACGGCAAGGCATCGCGACGCGGTGCTGACAGGTGCCGGCCGCGATGAGAAGGCCGGCGACAGGAGCCTGCTCTGCATCAGGCCGCAGCATCTCAGCCTGACCGCCGACAGCGAGCATACCAACCGCATCGTCGGTAGGTTGAGGGAAGTGCACTGGCAGGGCGAACTCACCCACCTCGTGCTCGATGTCGACGGTACGCCGGTGCGGGTCTCGGCAACGAAACTGCCTGTCGCCTTGCCTGAACCCGGCGCCGAGGTGCCATTGTTCTTCGCGCCCGCCGACACCTCGCTCCTTCCGGAAGACGCCGGTGGCTGAGGCGGTCGCACTTTGCGCGCCGGCGATCAGGAGAGAACCCGGCAAGTTCTGGATCGTACCGCCGGCGGCCCTGCTGGCGCTGCTGTTCTTCTACCCCCTGGCGCTCATCGCCCGACAGGCCTTCCTCGACGACAGCGGCGTCGCCAATGCCGCCGAGATCATCCGCGTCCTGCATTCGCGCTTCTTCCTCAACGCGCTGATCAACACCGTGACGATTTCGGTCACGGCGACGGCCGGATGCCTGATTGTCGGCCTCGTGCTGGCGTTGATCCTTGCCTTCGTGCCATTCCCCGGCAGCGGCTTCATCGCCCGGCTGATCGATACCTTCATCGCTCTTCCTACCTTCCTGGTGACGCTTGCCTTCACCTTCCTCTACGGTTCCGCCGGCATGCTCAACTCTGGGCTGATGGAGGCCTTCTCGCTGCCGCTGCCGCCGGTCGATTTCCTTTATTCGACCTGGGGCGTGGTGCTCGCCGAAGTCACCGTCTATACGCCCTTCATCCTGCGGCCGCTGCTAGCCGCCTTTTCGCTGGTCGATCGCGGCCAGATCGAAGCGGCAAGCGTGCTTGGCGCGCGCCCGTTTCGCATCGTTCGCCAGGTCATCTTGCCGGCCGCGATTCCGGCGCTCATCGCCGGCGGAAGCCTCTGCCTGTTGTTGACCGTCAATGAATTCGGCATCGTGCTGTTCATCGGCGCCAAGGGCGTCATCACTCTGCCACTGCTAATCTACGGCAAGGCAATCCAGGAATCGGCCTACCAGGTTGCCTGCATCATAGCCGTCGTCAACATCGCGCTGTCGCTCGGGTTGTTCGGCCTCTACCGTTTCGCCGCCGGTCGGTTGGGAGTCTAGCCATGCTGGTCTGGTCGCGCCCTGGTCGCATCGTGTTGTGGCTGCTTTTCGCGCTGCTGTTCGGCGTGCTGTTCCTGGCGCCGCTCGCAGTGATCCTGCTGTCAAGCCTAGCCGACCAATGGAACGGCGTGCTGCCGAGTGGCCTGACGACGGAGCACTACACCGATGTCATTTCCGGCTCCGCCGGTAGAGCGGTAAAGGCCAGTCTGGTCACTGGTTTCCTGGCCAGCGCACTGGCGCTGGTCAGCGGCACCTGGGCAGCATTGTCGCTGCGCCTCCAGGGTCATGCCTTGCGGCGATTGCTCGGCCTTTTGTTCTTCATCCCCAGCGCGGTGCCTTCGGTGTCCGTCGGTCTTGGCATGCTGGTGGCGTTCAGCCATCCGCCGCTGCTGCTCAACGGCACGGTGGCAATCGTCATGATCGCGCATTTCGTGCTGATCTCGGCCTTTACATTCGGCAATGTCTCGGCCGGCTTGGCACGGCTCTCGCCCGATTTCGAGCAGGTGGCGTCGAGCCTTGGAGCGCGGCCGGCATATCGGCTCTGGCATGTCACGCTGCCGTTGCTGGCGCCCTACCTGGTCGCTGCCTTCGGCTTGAGCTTCGCGCTGTCCATGGGCGAACTCGGCGCCACCGTCATGGTCTATCCGCCGGGCTGGGTGACGCTTCCGGTGTCGATCTTCAGCCTCACCGATCGCGGCGACATCTTCGCCGGTGCGGCACTCACCATGATCCTTGTGGCGGCAACGCTGGTCCTGCTGCTCGGGCTGGAGCGCATCACCGCGCGCGCGACCGGCGCATAGGCCGGCGTCCAGAAAATCAATCGAGGTGCTTCGTAAAGTGGCGAAGCGCTTCAGTTAATCAGAGCGTCTCTTGCTCGGGTAGCCAGACCAATATTTTTTGAGGCGATTTTCACTTTGAAATCTTTCGGTACCGCAAGAAAGTAAAAACCCATCTAATCAACGCTTAGATGGGCTAAAAACAATCGAGTGGGAGTGATTCAGGCCTACGCAAACGCCGCCGAAATTAGGTCGATTTCCGCCGTGACTGTTTGAAAACAAATACTTCGGTGAAGGCATTCGCAGATCGAAAGGCATCCGATTCGTGGACCGAGGCGGTCCCGAAACAAACGACGAACCCCCTATTTGATCCATTCCAGCTTGGCAAGCGCGGCGGTGAAGCCGGCCAGCGACACCGGGATGGTGACCGGTTTGCGGGTGACCGATTCCATGCCGATGTTCAGATTGGTTCCCGACTTCATCGCCTTGACGAGTTCCGGCGGCAGCGGGGTGGCGGCATAGGCGCCGTTCTGGTCGCTGGTCTGGATGGCGATGGTCATCTTCTGCCCCTGGTCGATCTGATAGCTGGCGCCGGACGGCAGGAACAGGCCGTGCGGCAAAGCGAGCAGCATGGCGAGGCTGCCATTGGCATTGTCGCGGCGCACGGTCACGGTAAGCACGCGCTGTCCTGTCTTGGCCTCGGTCAGGTTCTGCGACACCTGGCATTGAAGCTGGGTATTCGCCGAGCCGCTGGAGCAGTTCACCGCCCAGGGATTGGCGTCGGTCGGCTTTGACTGGGCCGGTTGGGGCTGGGCCGGCTTGGCGGCGGCATCGGCAAGTGCGGGTCCGGCGACCGACAAGATCAGCCACAGAGCACCAATACCCGCGGCCAAGCCAAAAGTATTAGCTCTCGCTAAAGCAACGATCATGTTCTTTTTGCCCCGGCTGGTATTTCCCGCAGTACGGCTTGATACAACACTCCAACCCTGCCCGGAAGCCAGGAATCCGGCCAAGTAAGCCGGCAAATCTACTGTGTCAATATTGCCACAGGGAAGAATTTTGGAGGACGATAACAGCAGCCGGATCATTAGGGACTCGCTATACAATAGAATTCCGGTAAACATCCCGCACGCGGGACGTGTAGTCCAGAAGGGCTCGCCAGGGATGGGAACTACCGAAAAATCTCGGCAAGTTGGTGAGATGGCGGCACGTGGGGAGGGGTTCCACGTGAGCGCCGGCTATCGCCGTTCGAGCCTTGCGAGGCATCTCTGGAAGACGACTGCGCTTACGTCGCTGGCGCTGGCGCTGGCGCTCTCGGGCGCGGCCGCCTATGGCGACGACGCCGGGCTCTGGCAGCCGCAGGTCCGGGCCATCATCGGCGCCGACAACAATGGCGGCAACGCCGCGCTCGAAGGCTTCATCCCGATCAAGCAGACCGCGGAATCGGTGCTGTTCCTGGATGTGCGGGCCAAGCACGATTTCAAGGACGCCTTCGGCCAGGATATCGGCCTCGGCATCCGCCGCATCGTCAACCCGGACCTGATGCTCGGCGGCTACGCCTATTTCAATGCCGAGAGTTACGGCGGCAGCCAGTTCACCGGGGGCACGCTCGGCGTCGAGGCGATCACGCCGAATTTCGACGCGCATGTGAACGTCTTCGTGCCGATCAAGGGCGACAGCGCCGACCACTCGACCAGCTCGACCCTGTCGATGGTCAGCAATCAACTGATCGAGCAGATCTCCGTGCTCGACCATCGCGATTACGCGGCCTGGGGCATCGAAGGCGAGGTCGGCGCGAAGGTGCCGCTCAGCCTGCCCGACAAGCATTCGCTGCGGCTGGACATTGGCGGCTACCATTTCGAGGATCCGCATGGCGATGACGGCAGCGTCACCGGCGCCAAGGCCGGCATCGAATATGAGATCGGCGATGTCTTCGGCACCGGAACGTCGCTGACCTTCACCGGCGAGGTGCGCAACGACAACCGCGACGACACCCAGTTCGCCGGCAGCGTGCGGCTGAACATCCCGTTCAATCCCGGCGGCGGCTCGGACAGCACCGGCAGCGTACCGGAACCGGTGTATCCGGTCAGCGAAGGCCTGCGCAAGCGCGTCAATGAGCGGGTGCGCGGCGATATCGGCGTCCGCATCCAGAGCCAGGACAAGAGCGGCGGCTCGACGACGCGCGTCGCCATTAACGCCGCCACCAATGCGGCCTTCGGAAAATTCTACTTCGCCGATGGCGGCCTGGCCGGTGCCGGCACCCAGGCCGACCCGACCACGCTCGACGACGCGGTCACCAGGGCCGGCGCCGGCGGCTTCGTCGTGGCGCTCGGCGGCAACGGCAATCTGACCACGGCCGGAGTGACCCTGACCACGGGCCAGACCGTGATCGGCGGCGGTGAAAGCGTCACGGCGAAGCTTCTCGGCGGCGGCACCGCCACCTTCAATCTCGGCGGCAGCGACGGCACGATCCAGGGCACCAACGTCGCCAACAACGTCATCACGCTCGGCAATGGCAACACGCTGAACGGCATCACCATCACCGGCGGCGCCGACGGCATCTTCGGCACCAACGTCGCCGGCACGACGCTGACCAAGGTCACGGTGACGGGTGCCGGTGGCAACGGCGCCGAGTTCACCGGCAATTCGACCAGCGTGAAGGCGTCCGATTTCACGTCCACGAACAACGGTCTCGACGGCCTGCATATCGAGGACAACGGCACCTATAATTTCACCGGCACGACTTTGCTGTCGGGCAATGTCGACGACGGCCTGGATATCACCGGCCAGGGCACCTACACCTTCGCCGCCGTCAACGCCCAGAACAACGCCGACCGCGGCATCACCGTGCAGGGCACGTCGAGCGGCGGCACATTCACGACCACTGGCGGCAATGTCTCCGGCAATGGCGGCATCGGCGTCTACATCGACCCTATCACCGCCCATGTGGTGCTGGATTCGATATCGCAGACCGGCGGCACGTCGGGCGTGGTGCTCGATCACGTCTCGGGCAGTTTCACCGTCAACGGCGCCACGACGATTTCCGGGACGTCCGGACCGGCGATCGCTATTTCCGATTCGCCCGCAGCGATCCGCTTCGGCGACGTCAGCATCACGGCGCCCGCCGGCGATGGCATGGTGTTTTCCGGCGTCAACGCGGCGGTGGTTGCCGGCAACATCGTGGTCTCAGGGCTGGGTCTCGGCCATACCGGCCTCGACTTCTCCGGCAGCCAGACGACCTTCACCGCATTGTCGGCCAACATCAGCGGGTCCGGCGCCGGCTCGATCGGCATCGATCTCGCCGATACGACCGGCGATGCCTCGATCGTAATCACCAATGGCGGGACCATTTCCGGCGTCGACACTGGGGTGCGCCTCGGCATTGCCGGCTCGCTGGCCCACTCGGCCAATGCCCAGTTCACCTTCGGCGGCGGCTCGATCGCGGGCGTTACCGCCTCGCTCGATACGCGCGGGCTCAACCAGACGCTCGGCCTCTATGCGTTTGGCTCGACGACGTTCAGCGGTCCACAGTTGTTCGACGTGCAGAACGTCATCTTCGTCGGCGCCGCGGCGTCGGGCTCCGGCGATGGCTCATCGCTTGGCAACCTGGCGTCGATCGGTACGGCCGACGGCATCAGCGACAGCAATGCGATCTTCGTGCTGGTCAACGACGCCGGCAACACGCCTATCAATGCCGCGGGCGGTTTCTCGCTCAGCGACGGACAGACACTGGCTTCGTTCGGCAATGGCCGTTCCTTCTCGCTCGGCGGCGTGCCGGTCAACGTCACCGGCACCAACATCCAGCACGACCAGGTCATTTCGGATCCCGGCACCGGGGCGGCGACGCTGACCAATTCCGGCGCCGGCGACGTCGTCACGCTGGGCAACGGCAACTCGCTGCAGGATTTCAACATTTCGGGCGGCAGCGGCGCGGCGGTCCATGGGACGGGCATTGCCGGCCTGATGGTCCACGGCGTCACGGTCAGCAACGTCGCGACAGGCCTCTTCCTCAATGGCGTGACCGGTGCCGTGACGGTCGATGATCTTCACATCCAGAACGTGAGCCAAACCGGTATCGCGGTTGCCGGTTCGAGCGCGACCGTCAATTTCACCGGCAACACGACCATCGCCAACGCCGCCGGTGTTGGGCTGTTCGCCAATAATTTCGACGGCACCGCCACTTTCGACGACCTCGATATCACCGGCGGCGGCAGGGGCGTCGCCATTTGGAGCGGTTCGAGCGGAACGCTGACCTTCGGGTCCGCGAGCTCCATCACCAACACAGGCGATGTAGCCTTCAACATCAACAACGCGACGCCCAACGTCACCTATAACGGCACGATTAACCAGGCCACCGCGGCCAACGCGGTGCGTATCCTTGCCATGACCGGCGGCAGCGCCACCTTCGCCGGCAAGATCACCGCCAGCACGGGCGCGGCCAGCGCGATCGACCTGAGCGGTAATGCGGGCGGCACGATCAACTTCACCGGCGGCCTCGACCTGACCACCGACGGAGGCTACGCCTTCAGTGCCATCAATGGGGGCACGCTGACGGCAACCGGCACAGGCAATACGGTCAACACCGGCGCCGGCGTGACGGAAAACGGCATCCTGATCGGCGGCGCCAGTGGTCTGACGATCGGTACGGCCGGCGTGACGTTCGCCAGCGTTACCGTCGATGGTTCCGGCGGTACGGCAGCGTCCGGTATCGTCATCGAGAACACCAGCGGCGGCAATGTCACCTTTGGTAACGTCAATATCAACCGCGCCAGTGGCGATGCCATCCGCCTGACCAATATCAGCAGTGGCACCTACACGTTCAACGGCACGACGACGATCGCCACCGCTGGCCCCGGTCCAGGGTTCGTCGTCGAGGACAGCGCCGCGACCGTCAGCGTCAGCAACCTAGTCACGACCAATGTCGCCGGCGCCGATGTCGGCCTAACCAACAACACCGGCACGATCGGCATTGGCGGCACCATCACCAATTCCGGCGCGGGCGACGGCGTCGTCGTTTCCGGCGGCAGCGCCGCGATCACCATCGGCGCGACCATCAACAGCTCTGCGACAGCGCCCGGCACGGCAGTCAAGGTCGACGGCATCACCGGCGGTTCGGTCGCGCTCACCGGCGCGGTCACATCGACCGGCACCGGCAACCTCTTCGCCATCGGCTCGACCTCCGTGCCGACGGGCGGCGCCATCAGCTTCACCGGCTCGGCGCTGACGGCGACCGGCGGCGGCGGCGCGGTCATCGTCGGTCTCGGTGCCGCCGCGACCTTCAACGCCACCGCGCCGCTGTCGATCACCAACGCGACCGGCAACGGCGTGTCGGTCTCCAATGTCGCCGGCAGCGCCACCTTCGGCGCCGTCACCGTAACCACCGCCGGCGGCAACGCCATCGACATTTCAGGCAATTCCGGCTCGGTGACCTTCGGCACGACCAACGTGACGATGGGCGCCGCGGCCAACACCGCCGGCATCAATTTCAGCGGCACCAACGCCGATGTCAGTTTCGGCACGACCAGCGTGACCATGGGCGCTGGTGGCACCCAGACCGGCATCGATTTCAGCGGTTCGTCGACGACGGCCGATTTCGGCCTGACCACGATCACCGGCACCGGCGACCTGACCTCGCGCGGCATCGACCTGTCGTCGACCACGGGCAACAAGACCATCACCTTCCTGCGCGGTTCCAGCATCACCAACGCCGGCGTCGGCGTCGAACTGTCGTCTGGCGGCACCACGGCGACCTCGGCCAACGCCAACTTCACCTTCGGCGACGGCAGCTCGGCCGACGGGCTGCAATCCTCCATCAGCGCCGCCATCGGCGGCTATACGGTCAACACGATCGGGCTCGATTCGACGCTCGGCAACTACGATTTCGACGATGTCGCCTTCAGCGGCAGCGCCCATCTCGCCAGCGCCGTCGGCGGAGTCACAATGGTCTCGCAGACGGGCGGCGTCATCAACGCCGGCACGGATGGGCTCAGCGCGGATGTGAGCACCATTTCGGTGACCGCCGCCGACGCCATGACCGGCAGCGGTGTGATCTTCGCCTTTGTCGGCACGGTCGATCTCAGCGGCACGCCGTTCACGCTCGATTCGGGCCAGTCGATCACCGGCTTCGGCAACGGCAATTCGATTGTCACCTCCGGCACGATCCAGCCGATCAATGTCCAGGGCAATCTCGGCGCAACCGGCGGCAACGTCACCGGCGACGAGGGCGTGGTCAAGAGCACGGGCAGCGATACACTGCATCTGCTCGGCAGCAATCAGGTGAAGAACACCGCTTTCGACTTCAGCGGCGGCAGCGGCTCGGTCTTCCTCATCGACCAGAGCGCGGTCGGCTTCAGCAATGTCGGCGGCATCGTCGTCGAAGGTGTGGCGGTCAGCAATGTCGGCGTCGGTCGGACGGCGTTCAAGGTGGTCGGCGTCGACACCAACGTGTCGATCACCAACAACAATGTCAATGTCACCGGCACGCTGCTCGACGCCAATGGCGGCAACGGCAACATCACGGTCACGCGCGGCACCTTGCCGAACAGCGCGACGCCGGGCACGCTGACTGGAGGCGGCATCTCGATCGCCAACCGCACCGGCGGCCTGGTCAACTTCACCGAAAAGGTGACGGTGGGCGGCACCGGCGTTTCGCTGATCAACAACACCGGTTCCACCGTCACCTTCGCCGATCTGGACATTTCCACCTCGGGCGTGACGGCTTTCACCGCCAGCGGTGGCGGAACGGTCAATGTCACCACCGGCACGATCAACGCCACGGGTGCGCGAGCGGTGGCGCTCGACGGTATCACGGCCGGTATCAACTTGGCCTCGACCACCGCGACATTCGGCTTGGGCAACGGCATCGACCTGCTGAATCTTAACGGCACGGCCGCTTTCGGCGCCGGCACGCTGACCAACACCGGGTCCGGCACGGCGTTCAATGTCGGCTCCGCAACCAACCTCAGCGGCGGCAACGCCGCCATCTCCTATGGCGGCACGATCGCCAGCAACGGCACGGGTGCGTCGGTTTCGATCCAAGAACTAACCGGCGGCTCGGTGACGCTGTCGAGCAATCTGACGGACGGCAACGCGGCGGCCGGCGGCCAGATCGTCGTTGCCGGCATCGACAATGGCACGGCCGCGACCGTCACTTTCTCCGGCACCACCAAGCAGATCAGCTCGGGTGCGACCGACGCCGTCAGCCTGGGTCTGCTGGGCAATTTCCCTGCGGGCACTCCGGCACCCAATACCAACGGTACAATCGACTTCACCAATGGCGGCCTTGATATAACGACTACGACCGGGGCGGGCTTCGCCGCGGGCTACGGTGGCACGGTCAGCGTGTCCGGCAGCGGCAACAAGATCGCCTCTGGCGGCAACGGTTTGCTGATAGCTTTCGCCGACGTGGGCAGCGCCGGCGTCAACTTCGACAGCATCTCGGCCGTATCCAATTCGGACGGTGCCGGCGTGTTCCTATCGGGCGCCAACCTCGCGGGCGATGTCAACATCGGCGGCTTGAAAGACACCGGATACACAGGCGCGTCGTTGTCCGCCCTGAGCGGCACCGGCGAGGTCAATTTCACCGGCACGATCGATCTCGACGTGAGCTACGCAGGGTTCGACATTGGTGGGCCTCAGGTCGGCACCATCAACATCGCCAACGTCGCGGGATCCACCCTGACCATCGATGGCGGCCAGTTCGGCATCATACAGAGTTCGCAGGGTGGGACAGTCAACGTCGGCGTCAACGGCAGCGCCAGCATCACAAACACCACCGGTGCGGCCATCAGCCTCGGCGGCGGCAATGACCTGGCCTTTACCACGCTGACCTACAAAGGTTCGATCACAGTCGGTGCAGGCTCGGTGTTGAGCGCCAGCGGCGACGGGACCCGCCTGAACATGAGCGGTTCAGTGGTTTCCACCACGTCATCGACGACCTTCGACTTCTTTGGCCATGCCGACGGCATATACGATATTTCGAGCACCATCGATCACAGCGGCGGCAAAGGTGTCGCTGTCGGCGGCTCGGCGAACGGCACGGTCACCTTCTCGGGCACGTCGAAGACATTCAACACCGGGGCCAACGATGCCATCTACAAGGCGCCTGTGTACGGGCCGGACCCGCAGAACAAAGGCACGCTGGCGTTCACCAATGGCGGCCTCGCCATCACCACCACCAGCGGCGCCGGCTTCACCGCCAGCACCACCGGCCCGGGCACGGTCAGCGTCACCGGCACGGGCAACACCATCACCACCACGACCGGCACCGCGCTCAACCTCGATGGCGCGACCGTCGGCGCCGGCGGCATCAATTTCGACAGCGTCTCGGTCAACGGCGCGGCGACAGGCATTGCGCTCAACAACGTCAGCGGCGGCACGATCGGCCTGGGCACGGTCGACCTGCAAGGCATCACCTCGCGCGGCGTCGACATTTCGGGCACGCTGGGCTCGACGCTCAGCGCCACGAGCCTGAACATCGTCCTCGGCGCCGCCAATGCGGTCGGCCTCGACCTCAGCGCTGCAGCGCTCGGCGCGAGCAACATCACGGCAGGCGATTTCGACGTCGACGGCGGCAGCTTCGCCGGCACGATCGGCATCGACATGGCCGGCACGACGGGCACTGGAACGATCCAGCTTGGCGATCTCCTCAACAACAATCCCGGTCCGAGTGGCCAGACCTCGACCATCGACAATGTCGGCTATGGCGTGCAGTTCTCCAGCGCCACCAACGCCAAGCTGGTGTTCGGCGATGGCCAGGGTCCGGCCGAGTCCTCGATCTCGACCACCGGCGGCCAGGTCATCCACGCCACCGATAGTTTGCCGACCAACGGCGACTACAATTTCAACGACGTTACCTTCAGCGGCGATACGTCCAACCTGGCGACCATCAGCGTCTATTACGTCACCGAAGGCGGCACCGGCGCCGGTAGCCTCGCCGATCCGGGCAGCTATGCTGGCGCCCAGGCATCCACAACCGCCAACGTCATAGTGCTGATCGACCAGACCACCGGCGGCAGCCAGTCGACGATCGACCTCGCCGGAACCACGTTCCAGCTTGATGACGGGCAGGTGCTGCTCGCTTTCAAGAGCGGTGATGCCGCCGTCGATGTCTCGCAGCTTGGCGTCTCCTCCACCGGCGGCGCGTCCGGGGTCTTCCACTTCACCACGGCGCAGAACTCGCCGATCGTCTCGGCGCCGGGCGGCATCGATTCGCTGCGGCCCATCCTGCAGAGCAACAGCGCCGGTTCGGTCGTCAGCCTTACGACATCAGGCTCGGGCCTGATCACCGGCGGCGTCCAGAACCTCATCATCCGCAATACCGGCGCCGGCGCCGGTGTTTCCGGCAACGCGTCGGCCAACTCCAGTTTCTTCCTCAGGAACAACGACGTCGCCGCCGGCGGCAGGGCGCTCGATTTCATCACCAGCGGCGGCGCAACGGCCGACAAGCTCCTGTTGTCGATCGACGGCAACACCCTGAAATCGACGGGATCGGCGCTTGCCGCATCCTTTGCCGGCCAGAACATCAGCGCAACGGACAATTCGATCGCGATCCGGTCTTTTGCCAATAACACGGTGATCGGCGGTACCGGTGGCGGCATTGCCTTCAATGATGTGAGGTTCGATTCCGACGGCCTCGGCGGCACCGTCAGCGCAGGCACGCTCGTCGTCGGCACTCCCGGCGTGCGGGTCCAGGGCAACGGCCTCAGCTTCACGAACACCACCGGCACGCTCGACCTGGGCGCGCTCAGCCTCGCCAACAACGCCGGCACCGGTGTGCTTGCGTCCACCAAGACCACCAATTTCACCCTGAACAGCAGTGGCGGCTCGGTCGATACCACCGGTGGCGCGGCGTTCAATCTCGACCCGCTGACGGTCGGCATGGTGCTCAACAGCGTTGCCGCCAGCGGAGGGGCCAGCGGCATCATCTTCGACGGCGTCGCCGGCACGTTCACGGTTACGGGCGCAACCACGGTCACCGGCACCTCGGGCGACGGCATCAGCGCCATCAACACCAACACCGGTAGCTTCAATTTCAACACGGTAACGGTGAACAATGTTGCCTCGGCGGGCGGCGGCATCGGCTGGGCCAGCGGCACGCTCAACGTCACCGGTCTCGCAAACATCGACACCACGACCGGCGCCGGCCTGTCGCAGAGCGGCGGCACGACCAGCTTCACCGGCGGCCTGACCATCGACACCACGACCGGCACCGGCATCGCCGGAACCGGCGGCACGATGGGCATAACCGCCACCGGCGGTGCCGAGACGGTGACTTCGACCGGCGGTCCCGCGATCGGCCTTTCCGGTATTGCTGCCGCCATCGCGCTCGACTCGACCTCGTCGGCCGGCGGCACCAGCAATGTCAGCCTGACCAATGTCACCGGTACCGTTGGCCTCGGCGGCGGGGCGCTGAGCGGCGCCACGGGCACCGCGTTCAACGTCAATGGCGGCAGCGCCAACGTCACCTATGCCGGCACGATCACGCAAGGCACGGCCAACCAGCGCATGATCGTCGTCGCCGACACCGCAGGTGGCACGGTGAACTTCACCACCGCCGTGGCGAACGGCCTCAACGACACCGCCGGCGCCGGCATCATCGTCGACGGCGCGGCGGGCAATGTCACGATCAACAATGCAAATCTCGCGGGTACGGCCGGTATCACCATCCTCGGCGATGCGGGGCACACCGCCACGGGCACCTACACCTTCAACAATGTCGCCATTCACACCCTCGCCGGCGCGACCAACTACGCCTTCGTCATCGATGGCGACCAGGGCACGCCAGCCAATGACGACGTCAGCGCGACCGTCAACCTCAACAATGTCGACATCACAAACCCAGGCGGCAATGTCGCCAACATCCGCGGCATGGCCGGCGGCTCGGTCAATTTCGATGCCGCCAGCTCGATCACCCGAAACGATGGCGGGCTGGGCATCGTCGCCCTCAGCAATAGCGGCGGCACGATCAATTTCGGCGGCGCGACGAAGACGCTCTCGACCGGCGCCAACGCCGCCGTCATTTTGACCAGCAATGCCGGCGCGACGATCAACTTTACTAATGGCGGCTTGGCGATCGGCACAACCAGCGGCCAGGGCTTCAATGCCACCGGCGGCGGTACGGTCAGCGTCACGGGGGGCGGAAACACGATTTCGACCAGCAGCGGCGCCGCGGTCAACCTGGACACCGTCGCTGTCGGCGCCGGCGGCATGATTTTCGCCTCCACGAACACGAGCGGCGCCGGCGGCAGCGCCGTGGTCCTGGACACCGTCACAGGTCCGGGAGCCATCAATCTCGGCACCGGCGCCCTGGTCGGCGGCAATCTCGCCACTATCCGCATCGGCGACGGCGCCGGCGGCGCGAACAGCGGCGGCACGGCGACCTTCAGCTATGCCGGCACGATCACCAGCGGAACTGGCCGGGCGATCGACATCCAGGATCGCGCAGCCAGCGCGGGCAACATCACCCTGTCGGGCAACATCACCCACAATGTGGGCGGCCAGACCGGCATCTTCCTCGACGACAACGCCGCCGGCACGATCACCTTCTCGGGTGCTTCCAAGTCGATCACGTCAGGCAGCGCGGCCGGCGTCAGCCTCACCGACAACGCCGGCGCGATCATCGACTTCACCAATGGCGGGCTGGTCATCAACTCGACCAGCGGCATCGGCTTCAACGCCACCGGCGCGGGTCCGGCAGCGACCACCGGCGGCACGGTGACGGTGCAGGGTTCGGGCAACACGATCAATTCGACCTCCGGCACCGCGCTCAATGTCGTCAACGCGACGATCGGCGCGAACGACCTGATCTTCCAGAAAATCAGCTCGAGCGGCGGAACGAGTGCCGGCATTGTTCTCGACAACACCGGCTCGAGCGGCGGTCTGCACGTAACCGGCAGCGGGTTGAACATTGGCGCGACCGGCGGTGGTGTCATATCCGGCAAGACCGGTGCCGACATCAACTCGCAGGCCCTGGACGGCAGCGCCACCATCACCGGTACGAATGGCGTCGGCATTTTCCTGCGCAACACCAGCGACGTTCAGCTGAACGGCATGCAGCTCAACGACTTCTCGAACTACGCCATTCTTGGCAGCGGTGTCACCGGCCTGATCATCGACCACACCACGATCAATGGTGTGAACGGCGACAACGACGCCGTCAACGAGGGTTCGGTGTGGCTGCAGCAGCTGCTCGGCACCGCGACGATCCAGAACAGCTCGATCAGCGGCGGCTGGGAAGACAATCTGCATGTGCAGAATTCCAGCGGGACGCTGAACCGGCTGACAGTTGATAATGTTGCCTTCGGTGCCAACAGCGCCGGTTTTGGCAACGAGCAGATCAACGCGATCGCTCTCGGCACCGCCACGCTGAACATGACGGTTCAGAATTCGACGTTCACCGGCTCGCGCTCGGTCAACATGCAATACACGATGGGCGTCGACGCCTCGAATGTCGGCGCCGCGCACGGCGACGTGGTTATCGCCAACAACACGATCACGGGTGCTGCATCGCAAATCTCGGGTGCTGCGGGCATTTTCATCACCAGCGGCGGCACCGGCGATCACCCGACGCTGACCTACAATATTCACGACAACAACATCAACGGCATGGTGGGCTCGGGCATCAATGTAAGCATGGCGAGCAGTACGGCCGCCGGCTCGTACAGCGGCTTCATCAACAACAACACCATCATCGGCAACGCAACCAGCGGCGGCGCAAACGGCATCTCCATCATCACCGCAGGCGGTGGAACGCACACGACGGCCATCACCAACAACACCATCACCAAGATGGCGTCCGATGGCATCTATATCCAAAACGGCGACAACACCTCGGGCGGCGACGGCATCATCTTCGCGACCGTCACCGGCAATTCGGTCAAGGACGCGTTTGGCGGTTTCCCGAACGCCGCGTTCGAATTGAACAACGGCACGACCAGTTCCGGCGAGGCGGGCGGCGATCATTCGATCGTTCATCTGACACTGGGTGGCGCGGGCGCTCTGCAGAACGATTTTGCTACCAGCGCCGGCCAAGCCGGTGCCTACGCCGAAGAAGTGCGCATGCGTATGCGGTTCAGCGCCACGACATATCTGAACGGTTATGCTGGCGGCGCCACCGATGATGCTGCTGTCTCGACCTGGGTCGGCAACAACAACATCCTCAGCACCTCGGGTGGGGAGGACTCGCATGTCGTCACCAGCCATGGCTCAGGTTCGGCAACCTGGCAGCCAGGCCCGTAACGGAGCTTGGGCGAGCAGACGGAGCTTTGCGGTCTCGACCTGACATCAAACACGCCAAAGTATAGTTATATGAGTAGCGAATTAAATTTTCCATGCACGCCTAGCGGCGTGCAGGCGGCAAGTAGAACTTGCTTTAACGAAATTAGCATCAGGCGTAAAAAGCCGGTTGAATTTCCAGAAACTTGACGTAAGGTTATGACACAAAGTCGAGGGGAAGAATATGGCGGAACCATTTCTATCCGAAATCAGAATCATGTCCTTCGTTTTTGCGCCAAAAGGCTGGGCGCTGTGCAACGGACAGCTTCTGCCCATCGACCAGAATCAGGCTCTGTTCTCTCTCCTCGGCACGACATTTGGCGGTGACGGCCGTGTGAACTTTGCCCTTCCCGACTATCGTGCGCGCATCCCCATCCATGTCGGCAGCGGCCACACGCTCGGTGAACGTGGCGGCGAGCAGGCGCACACCCTTTCAATTTCCGAACTGCCGCAGCATGTCCACACGGCACAGGGCACGTCGGCCACGGCCAGTCCACAACCCGTGCCGACCGGCGCCTACCTTGCTCCGACCGCTTCCATGTATGGCGCCGCAGCCGGGCTGACGGCGCTTACGGCG
Organism: Mesorhizobium sp. Cs1321R2N1; assembly: GCF_037179725.1. Classification (NCBI taxonomy): domain Bacteria; kingdom Pseudomonadati; phylum Pseudomonadota; class Alphaproteobacteria; order Hyphomicrobiales; family Phyllobacteriaceae; genus Mesorhizobium; species Mesorhizobium sp. Cs1321R2N1. The sequence continues at coordinate 39,974 of NZ_JAPYKP010000025.1, forward strand.
CAGACGGTGACCAACATCGGCAGCAGCCAGGCACATCTCAACATGCAGCCGTTCCTGACGTTGAGCTTCTGCATCGCCCTGCAGGGCATCTTCCCGTCGCAGAACTGAGGGAGCACGATCATGGCACAGCCTTACGTCGGTGAAGTCAAGATGTTTGCCGGCAATTTCGCCCCGGCCGGCTGGATGTTCTGCGAGGGCCAGCTTTTGCCGATTTCGGAGAACGAAACTCTCTTCCAATTAATCGGAACGACTTACGGCGGCGATGGCCAGAGCACTTTCGCACTGCCTGACCTTCGCGGGCGCGTCCCCCTCCACCAGGGCAGCGGCTTCATCCTCGCCGAAACCGGCGGGGCCGAGCAGATCACGCTCACCATCCAGCAGATTCCGGCCCATTCGCACCCGTTCCTGGCGTCCACAAATGCGGGAAATCAGGCAAATCCCGGCGGCAACGTCACCGCGCAGAACACGCTGGTTCAACTTTATGCCGAGGATGTGCCCACGGTGAATATGGGCATCAACGCGATCTCGTCGGTCGGCGGCAGCCAGCCGCATGAGAATTTCCAGCCCTATCTCTGCGTGAATTTCATCATCTCGCTGTTCGGCATCTTCCCATCGCCGACCTGAAGGGGAACCCATCCATGGCCGATCCGTTCGTTGCCGAAATCCGTATCTTTCCGTTCAATTTCGCGCCGAAGGGCTGGGCGTGGTGCGACGGGCAGCTTCTGCCATTGTCGCAGAATACGGCGCTGTTTTCGCTGCTTGGCACGACCTATGGCGGCAATGGCAAGTCCAATTTCGCGCTGCCGGACCTGCAGGGTCGCTCGCCTATGCATCGGGGGCAGGGACCGGGGCTGTCCCTGCACGACTTGGGAGAAACCGGCGGTTCGGAAACGGTGAGCCTGCTGGAATCAGAAATGCCGATGCATGCGCACACTCTGCGTGCGATGACCGACGTCGCTGACCAGCCGATCCCCAGTACGGCTCGCTCGCTCGCCCGCTCCAACGGGGGCAATGCGTATAATCCGACGCTCACAGTCAGCGCCATGTCACCCAGTACGCTCGCCCCCGCAGGCGGGGGCCAGCCGCACAACAACATGCAGCCCTATCTCACCTGCAATTTCTGCATCGCGCTGCAAGGCTTCTTCCCGCCGAGAACCTGATACCGAGCCAACGAGGTAGGACCGATACGATGGCCAAGACAGAATCACCAAAGTCGAAAGCGGCCAGCGGCAAGAAGGTCGAAGCCGCCGCCCCTTCGCATGACAGGAAGATGCCGGGCGGCCGCGCGCGGGGTCCCGCGCCCGTCTACCAGAACATGCCGGCCGGCACGCCGTTCTTCGAACTGTCGCGGCTGATGGTCGTCGGCATCGATTCATCGGCCGGGCGGCTGATCCAGAAGGCGCAGACGTCGCCCAACGGGTCGTGGCCTTCCGCGTGGTCTCCAATTGCTCCCGGCGCGTGGGTGATCATGACCGCAGGCCTGACCAAGGACGGACGGGTCGCCGTGGTCGCGCAGCCGACCGGCACCACCAGCCTGTCCTTCATCACGGAGGATGCCAACCAGGTCGGCCCGATCGAGAAATGGAATCCGCCGGCCGGCATCGGCGCGCCGCCCGGCGCGACAAGCTATCAAAAGCTTTCGATGGCGCGCGGTGTCGACGGCCGCATCGAAATCTTCCTCACCGACAACCAGGGCCGCATCTGGTGGATCTACCAGAACCCGGATGTCATCGTTCAGGTGCAGAAGACCATCACGCCGCCCGGCACGACGACGCCGATCATCGTCACTGTGGACGAACTCGCCCCACCCGCCCAGCCATGGAGCGGCTGGCAGCAGATTCCCGGCGGGCTGGTGGCGACTACCGCGCTGCGCCAGGCCGATGGCCGTATCGCGCTGTTCGGGATCAATTCCGCACTGCGTCTCTACCGCTGTCAGCAGTCCAAGGCGCAGGCGCTGACGCCGGCCGACTGGACGCAGTGGGTGGAAATAGACGACGGCACCACCTTCACGGAAATGGCGCCGGTCGTCGGTCCGCTTGGCGCCACCAATCTTTTTGCCCTGACGCAGTCAGGTCAGGTGCTGCACAGCAAGCAATTGCCAGCGGGCTCCGACACCTGGACGAACTGGGCGACACCCGGATATAGCAGGGTTCCCAGATACACGCTCTGCGCTGGCATTCAAGGTGACGGCGACATCATGCTGGTCGCCTCCGACCAGCAGCATGTCCACTCGTTCAACGCCCAATACGATGCCGCCACCCAAAATTGGTCGGGGTGGCGTGATTTCAGCGCCTCCGGCGCCAACACACGGCTGTCGCTCGACTACAATGCCGATGGCCGCCTTGCCCTGTTCAGCATGATGATCACGAATGACGGCACGAACAGTCTCTGGACCATCAATCAAATGGCCATGGACAGCTCCGAATGGGAGTGGAGCTGGACGGCGCTGGCCACCGGTAACCTCAAGCAGATCGTCGTGGTGCGTGACCTGACGCCGCCGGTATGACGGCAATCGCGGCGCAGACTGATAGCGTGATAGACAGCATGCCGGCGCAGTCTCGTTCGGCCTGGCCTCGCTCCGATGCGGCCGGGCTGACATTTCGTGCGGCCGGCGAGGCCGACATTCCCTTTCTGTCGCGGCTCTACGCCTCGACCCGCGTCGACGAGCTCGCCCTAACCGACTGGAGCGAGGCGCAGAAGGCCGCCTTCCTCGACATGCAGTTCCAGGCGCAGCACGGCCACTACCACAAGTATTATCCGCAGGCCGACTGGCTCGTGATCCAGCACGCCGGGCAAGACATCGGCCGCCTCTATATCGAGCGCTGGCCGAGCCAGCACCGCATCATCGACATCGCCTTGCTGCCGGCGCATCGCCGCAAAGGTTATGGCAGGGCGCTGTTGCGCGACCTGATAGACGAGGGCTTATTGGCCGGCAAATCTATGTCGATCCATGTCGAGAAGAACAATCCGGCAAGGCGGCTCTATCTCGATCTCGGCTTTGTCGTCGTCGAGGACAAAGGCGTCTACGATTTGATGGCTTGTGCGCCGGCGGGCAACCCGTGATCGTCGCCGCAACGCGGCAGGCCTCAATGCATGCAGCTCAAAGCCGGACGCTAATTGAACACAGCCTCGTAGACCCGCCCCGCCGCATCGGCCGCGACCGGCACGATGAAAATGTCGTGGGTGCAGCCTTTGCCGGCAAGGCTGTAGGTCGCCTGGGGCAGCGCCACATCGACCGGACCCTTGAACAACAGGGAGAATCCGCCACCGGGGCGCGGGCTGGCGGGAATCGGCCTGACATCGGTGAGTTCCAGCGCAATCGACCTCTCGCCGAGCGTGACGGCGAAGGTCGTGCCCTGCTCGAAATCCGTCATCTTCATGCCATCCCTCGATCCGCCTGCCGTGGCGGGTAATGTCGCCGCTTCATGGCAAGCTGTCCATAGCCGCAAGCGGTCCTGGCAGGATGGCGCGGTACAAAGTTCGGCGTAAAACCGCACTATCGCGCTGTGCATGCTTTTGTAGCGGCGAGGAACACGGTAGAGCCTTTGCTTCCATTTTGCGCACGATCTCTTGCCACCCGAAGATCAGCGCAGAAAAACAGAGATCCAGGCGGGATCGTGTATAAGCGGACCGGCGCAACCGGGCCGTGGGAGACGGGGAACCGAACGATGGCCGACAGCGGTGTGAAGAAAGAAACGGTGCCGACGGGCGAATCCATGCCGTTGTTCTATGCCAGGCCCGAGGCGCTCAATCCGACCCGGCACGGCTCGCTGGGTCTCGCCGCGCGCAGCGACTTTTCCTTCGCGGGCTCGGCGCACGCCATTCCCGTGGTGGCGTCGGAAATGCCGGCAGCGATGCGCTCCTACCCGATCGTCTTCATCGGCGCCGGCAAGGCGCCTGTCATCATCACCGGCGTGCGCCAGGACGAGAACCTGTTCGTCGATGCCGACGGCAAGTGGAACGCGCCGCACTACATCCCGGCTTATGTGCGCCGCTATCCTTTCATCCTGGCCGAGGATCCGACCTCGGCCGGCCGGCTGACGCTGTGCGTCGACCGGGCGAGCGAGCGCGTCGTCGACCAGATCGTGGCGCCGTTCCGCGACGACAAGGTGCTGCCGTTCTTCAGCGGCAATGAACCGACCGAGGCGACCAAGCAGGCGCTCGCCTTCTGCAACCAGTTCCAGATCGACTTCAGGGCCACCCGCGAGATGGTCGACAAGATCGACACGCACGGCCTGTTTTCGCCGCGTCAGAGCAAGGTGACGCTGGAAGGCGGCGAAGTGCTCAACCTCACCGACTTCCAGGTGATCGACGAGGCGGCCTTCAACACATTGAGCGACGAGGCCTTCCTCGACCTCAGGAAGTCAGGCGCGCTCGGCCTGCTCTATTGCCACCTCGCCTCGACCAACAGCTGGACCTCGCTGGTGCATCAGGCATCGGTGCGCAAGGCGGAGCGGGCGAAGAGCGCCTGAAGGCAAAAGCGTCTCTGCTGGTCACTTTCGAGCAGACATGTGGTCGTTTGGTGCTCAGGCGCAAGCACCAATCGACTGTGCATGTCTCCCGAGGTTTCGCAATGTCCCAGCGCAACGCCGTGGTCAACTCTGAAGGCCGTCACGGATGGACGAGAAATAGCGGTCGGTTCCTACCTGCCCGCCCTTCAACGCGACCTCCAGCCCGTCGATCGCATCGATGCTGGAATGGGCTACGCAAAGCGGGGAACCGGGCGAGGCGGGCAGGGGCATCCTGACGGTCAGCGCGTCTACACCCATTTGTCCCAGCGCATGGCTTGACGTGTCACCGCCTGCGATGATCACGCGCCGCAAGCTCTGCTCCTCCGTCAATTGGCGCAGCAGCGCACCAAGGCCGCGGCCAAGCTTGTGGCGGGCACCATCCTCCCGGTCGATTTCGGCGCCCCTGTCGGCGGTGGGGCCAAGTGCCGTATAGAGGATGACGCTGCGCCCGGCTTGCAGACTGGCGCGGCCCTTTGCCGCCGCACGCGCAATCGCCTGCACCGACCCCTCCGAAACCAATTCGACAGGGTCGACCTCAATGCCGTCGAAACCGTCGGACAGGGCATGCCGGATCTGTCGTTCGGTGGTCGGCGAGCAACTGCCCGACACGACGGCCACCCGGTCGACGGCACCCGGCGGCGCAAAGCGTGGCCCAGCGTTGGCGATGCCCCTCGACGCCCACTCGGTCAACAGCGCATATTCGATTCCGGACGAGCCGACGACGATGGAACCGCCCGGTTTGCGAACCCGCCATATTTCCTTGCCAGCAAGGGCTTGGGTCTCCCGGTTGTCGACGTCGATAAGAACGATGGCGGCACCGTTCTCCACGAGGCGATCGAATGCCTGCGATCGCGATGTGGACTGCAGCGTCGCCAGGTCAAGCAATCCCAAGGAGAGTCCGGTCTGTCGCGACATATGAATCAGCAGGTCGGACTCATTCATCGGCGTCGTCGGATGGCGGCTCATCACCGGATGACGGTCGATGCGGAAATACTGGTCGCGATAGGCCGCGAACAGGTGGCCAAAGGCAGTGTAGCGTCTGAGCTGCGGTGCGCCGACCAGCATGGGCACGCTGTCCTGTGCGAAGACCGAGCGGCCGATCTCGATTGCCCGGCCGATACTGCCGATTACCGGACTGGAATCGAAGGTCGAGCAGACCTTGTAATGGCAGATATCGGCTCTCAGCGCCTTCAGCCAGGCGAACGCGTCACGCAAATGCGTGTCCATCCACTGCGGGGTCTCGCTGCGGCTGGTGCCAGCGAGGCCAACCGCACGACAGTGCGAAAACCGTGCAAGCTGCTCGGCGTCCGGCTGGCGCATGAACAACACGGTCGGGACGCCACCAAGCTCGAGTGCTTCCATCACATCGGTCGAGCCGGTGAGGTCGTCGCCATAGTAGCTAAGCAGCAGGTCTTGCATGGGTGTCAGGCCGCCCTGCCATCGCCGAATTTTTCAATCGACCGCGCTAGTTCGGCATGGCTGCGGGCATAGTCGGCCAGCGGAATGCCGTCCACAGCCGCCTGCCAGGCCTGACGCACGGCGCGCACGCCGGCGCCCGGTCCGTCCGGATGGCTGACGATGCCGCCGCCGCAGAGATAAAGGAGATCGACCGTTCGCCCGGTGCGTTCATAGGTCTCGGGTGCCTGTCCACCCCACTGGCCGGAACCGGCCACCGGCAGCGCGCAATCGTCAGGCGAGAAGATCGGCGTGGTTACCGCCTTGAAGGAGCGGACGAAGGATGCATCTGGTTCCCAGTATTTCGAGGCAATGCCATTAATCTGGAACTGGTCGACGCCGAGCAGCCGCCAGAACTGCTGCCAGACCTTGAAATCCATGCCGAGGCCGGGATGGCGGGTGAGGATGTCCCAGCCATTGCGGTGGGCGTGCAGCACCAGGCCGGAGCGCTTCCTCAAGAACGCCATGCCGGCGAAGCCGATCGAGTTGATGTTGACCACGGCACAATTGCCGCCAGCCTTGATCACCAGATCGTGGTTGCGCATCATCTCGTCGGGATCGGCATGCGAGATGCCGAAGGCATACATCACCTTCTTGCCGGTCTTCTGTTCATGGTCGAGGACGAGCGGCATGATCGCCTTTACCCGCTCCGCCAGCGGCGAATAGGCAGGGCTCATCAGCTTCTCGTCGTCCTTGATGAAATCGACGCCGGCCTCGATCAGTTCGCCCACCATCGCGGCCGTCTCATGCGGCCGGAGGCCCAGCGCCGGCTTGACGATGGTGCCGATGATCGGACGGTCCTCGACGCCGGTCAGCCTGCGGCTGCCAGCGAGGCCGAATTGCGGGCCTGGATGGGCGCCCCGGTATTGTTCCGGCAGCTTCATATCGATGACACGAATGCCGGTGAGCCCCTTGATCGAATATGTGCCGCCGATGGCAATGGTCATCAGTGCGGCAAGATCGGTGCCGATGGCATCGAACGGAAAGGCGATGTCGACATCAGCGCGCCTGAAGGGCCCGTTGCCGGATCCCGGGAGAGACGGCTGCGCGGCATCAGGCAGGTGACGGATTGCCAGCACGCGCGCTGCCACGCGAGCCTTCAGTTCCTCCGTCTCGCCGGGCAGTTCGACGAAGGTACCCGTCGACTGGTCGCTGGCGATCTTGGCCGCCAGCGACTCGATGCTGCCTGGCGTCTCGATGCGGTAGGTCAAGGTGATCATGGACGTCGGCCGGTCGAAAAGGGTTCGAAAAAGTTTCGTCGCGCAGGAAATCTGGTATAATGAGTACATAAGTATTGCAAGCAATATCCGAATTGGCGGAGTCCGGTCAGCGGACGGGCATTCCAGGAATCGCAGCGGCAATGCTAGATAGGGCCGGGTCAAGGGAGTGATTCGCGACGATGAACCGTTCGGAGCCGATCGTCCGGCGCAAACTTTCCGACGAAGTCTTTGCAAGACTGAAGCGGCTGATCACCAGCGGCGAACTGCAGCCCGGCGACGACATGCCGTCCGAGCGCGAGTTGATGGAGCGCTTCGAGGTCGGCCGGCCGGCGATCCGTGAAGCCATGCAGGCGCTGAGCAATATGGGGCTCGTCGCCATCTCGCATGGCGAGCGCGCCAAGGTGCTGCAACTGACCGCCAAGTCGATCATCAAGCAGGTCGACGGCGCGGCCAAGATCATCCTGTCTTCGTCCAGGGACACGCTGGAGCACCTGAAGACCGCGCGCATCTTTTTCGAACGCGGCATGGTCAGGGAAGCCGCGGAAAAGGCTACATCGGAGGATGTGCAACTGCTGAAGGCAACCGTGGCCGAGCAGCGCGCCGCGCGCGGCGATTCGGAAGCCTTCATCTCCGCCGACATGAAGTTTCATACCCAGATCGCGTCCATTTCAGGCAATCCGATCTATGTCGCCGTCAGCGAAGCCACGCTGGGCTGGCTGAAGGAATACCACACTGAAATGCTTATCTGGACCGGCAAGGAAAAATACACGCTGACCGAGCACGAGGAGATCATCGATCGCATCGAGCACGGGGATGCCGACGGCGCCGAGAAGGCGATGATCAAGCACCTCGAGCGCTCGCGTGCGCTCTATGTGATGAATTCCGAGAAGTAGCCGATCCTGGTAATCGCATAGGGCGGCATTGCGAGATTGCCCTGGCCAAGCGCGGAAGCGTCGACCGGGACATCGTTCGATGTCAGATTCGCCAGCCAGACGATGATCTTGCCCGAGACAGAGCGGCCGGCCAGCGCCAGGACCCGCGTCTCGTCGCTCGTCGTGGCGGAAACATGCGTCAGTCCAGCCAACTCACAAAGCCCTTCGATGGCCTGGAAGATCGGCCGCGGCGTTCCTTGCGCGAGGGGTTCGCCTGATCCCGCGACCACGCCGAACGGCCCGCTGAAGCTGGACAGTGTCAGCATCTCCAGGCCCGGCGCGACGCGCGCGGCATAGCCGATCGTCCATGCGGCGGCGAACTGCGCGGCATGGCGGGGATCGCGGTTCGCCATGGCGATGCGTTGCCCCTGAGGATTGTTCTTGGTCGCGCCACCATAGGGGTTCTGGCGCATGGCTATCGTCGATGGCCCGATCCGGTACGGCTTTGTCCCGAAGATCGCCCGAGTGGACCGGATGATGAAGGGCAGCGCCTCCAGCGATTGCATGACGCTGAGATCATCGGCGGCATGCACGATCGGACAGGTGCAGTGGGTGATGAAATCGAGCTGGTGTGCCGGAACGCGCTTGCGGTTGAGCTCGGTGAAATAGCTGAACATGCCGCCGCCGAGACGGATATCGGGAAAGGCGCGTCGCGCCGCGGTGTAGACGTCCTCGAGCGGCGGGCATGCCGGCCAGGCACTGCCCGGCGGCGTCGACTGGCGGTCGACCGCAGGAGACACCGCGACAGCATCGAGCCGCAGGCCTGCCCGGCGTACCATATCGGCGACATCGGAAAGTTCGGCGTTGAGATCGCCGGCGCAGGCGACCACGCATTCCAGCGTCGTCGAAACAGGGTAGGCGGCGGCGAGCCGGGCATGGGCGCGCAGCGCGTTGAGGCCGTGGCCTCGCGTCGGATCAAAGTGGAAAAGCAGCTGCCGCGGACCGAGCCTCCCCAGCATCGGCAGGTCGGCAAGTGCCGCCTCGACATCCTCGGGATAGATCACCACGCCGATGTCAGGCAGCTTCGAGCCGGCCTTGCCGAGTTCGACGCGAACCGGTTCGGCCGCCGCTGCCGAGGCAGGCACGTTGGCGTCGCCGGTGATTTGCAAGCTGATCGTCTGGTGCAGGGGTTGTCTGGCCGGCAGCACATAGGGCCATGGCAGCGTCAGCGGCCTCACATAGGTCTTGTAGGAAGCGTCAGACCAGTTGCGCTGGTCTTCCATCTCGAATGTGTCGCCATCCATCCGGCATTGCGCGACAACGCCGGGCCGCACCTGATGCGTGATGGCGCGCAAATCCTTGAACGGCTGCCAAGGGTCGATCAGATCGGGCAGTTCCGTCTCGACCACCCCGCCGTCGGTATGCTCGACCGTCACCGGGCTGCCGGCAAGGCCGGCGATCGGGTGCAGGATGCAGAAGCCGCAGCGGTTGGTTTCGAAATCGCTCTCTGGCAACGCGGTCACGTCGAACACCAGCCTGCCGTCGGCGGAGCCTTCGATCGTGGCGCGGAAGCCGAGCCGGCTGCCATTCGGGCCGAGGCAGCTTGCCGTGTAGCTGATTGAGAAACGGTCATCCTTCTGGTCGATCACCAGATCTGTCAGATCAGGCTCGTATGTGCCCCAGTCGCGGTCGCGCACGATATAGGCGATGGCGCGCAGCACTTCGGTGCCGCCATAGCGGATGGTGCGCAGATTGCCGTTGACCAGCTCCGTACTCAGCGCGCCCGCGCGCAACGTGACCGGCTTGGGCTCGGCCGCGCGCGTGCCGTAGAGCTGGAAAGCCTCAGCCGTCATCTGAGCGGGCGTCGATTTGCACCGGCCCGCGGCTGGCGGCACCCGCATAGGCGGCCTCGACCAGGGCAAATGTCTTGAGATTGTCGGCGCCTGAAGTAGCCGGTTCCTGGCCTGATGCAAGGCAGTCGATCCAGTGCTGCTGGATGGCGGCAACGCTCTCCTGGATGTTGTGCCATGGTCGCGAGGCCCAGGGCAGCAGTGGTGGCGAGACGTCGTTCACCTTGGTTCCGGTTTTGCCTGTGACGGTCAGCCGGTAGCCTTGCGCCAGCCGGATCGTGCCGTCGCTGCCATCGAGTTCGATGAGTGTTTCCGGGAACGGCTCCACGGCGAGCTTGGTCGCATAGCTGCAATCGACCACCGAAGTGGCGCCGCCGGCGTGGTCCATGAGCATCGTGGCGACATCCTCGCCGGCGATGGCCGGGTTGATGCGTGCGGTCCGCGCGGTCAGGCTCGACACATCGCCGAGCAGGAAGCGGGCGATGTCGAGAATATGAATGCCGAGATCCTCGATGATGAAGCGTTTGCCCGTCGCCAGATAGGGCTGGCCGGAAAACACGTCATAGCCGGAGCGAAAGGAGATGCGGCCGAAGAAGGGCGTCCCGATCTCGCCGCTGTCGAGTACGGCGCGCACCGCCTGGATCGGCGACTGCCAGCGAAAGTTCTCATGCACCATCAATGGCACGCCGGCTGTTTGGCAGGCCTCCACCATCGCCCTGGCATCACTGAGCGTCGGCGCGAACGGCTTCTGGCAAATGACGGGAACGCCGTGCGCGGCGGCCATCTCGACCAGCTCACGATGGCTGCCCACCGTGGTGGCGACGTCGACGAAGTCGAGTTTCTCCGCCGCAAACATCGCCGCTGCGTCCGTGTAGCGCCGTGCGACATCGAACTGGTCGCCGACGATCTGCAGTCGCTCGGCATTGCGGTCGCAGACCGCGACGATCGAGGCGCCCTTGATGTCGCGCCAGGCATGCATCTGGTTGACGGCGAAGAAGCCGCAGCCGATCAGCGCTCCACTTAGGCTCTCCATGCTCAACCCACCTTTGCCATCTGCATCAGCGTGACGCGCTGCTGCAGCCGGCGCTGCGCCTGGTCGACGACGACGGCGACGATGATGACCAGGCCCTTGATCACCATCTGCCAAAAGGAACTCACGCCCATCATCACCAGCCCGTCCGACAGGATGCCGATGACAAAGGCGCCGACGATTGTGCCGCCGATCGTGCCGCGTCCGCCCGACATCGAAGTGCCGCCGAGCACCGCCGCGGCAATGGCGTTCAATTCGAAGCTCTCGCCCGTCGCCGGGTGCGAGGCCATCAGTTCCGAGGAGATGATCAGGCCGACGATCGCGGCGCAGAAGCCGGAGAACATGTAGACGAACATCTTGACCATGTTGACGCGCACGCCCGAGATCCGCGCCGCGCGCTCATTACCGCCGACGGCGAAGATGTGGCGACCGAGCGGGGTGTAGCGCGCGAGGTAGGCAGCCCCCAGCGCCACCACGATCAGGATCCAAATCGACACCGGCAAGCCGAGCAGCCGGCCGGCGCCGAGGAAGCCGAAGCCGGTGGTGCCGAGTTCCAGCTTGCCGACGAGGTTGGGAAAGGTGCGGCCGTCGGAGGACAGCAGCGCGAAACCGCGCGCGACATAGAGCACGCCGAGCGTGGCGATGAAGGGCGCGACGTTGAGCCTGGTGATCAGCAGCCCGTTGACGGCGCCGATCGCTATGCCGACCAGAAGCGTGATCACGATGATCTCGAAGACGTTGAAATAGACGGTGTAGCCGATCTGCAGGTCGATACCATTGAGCACGAGATAGCCGGCCACCATGCCGCACAGGCCGACGATCGAACCGACCGAAAGGTCAATGCCGCCGGTGATGATGACGAAGGTCATGCCCATGGCGAGGAAGGCGTTGAGCGCCACGTGCTTGGCCATCAGGATCAAATTGGCGGCCGAGAGGAAGTTCGGCGCGGCGATCGAGAAGAATACCAGCACCGCGATCAGCGCGATGAAGGTCCTGAGCTTCATCAGCGTCAGCAGCGCGGAACCGCTGGAGGCGGAAGGAGCGGCCGCCTTGGCCGGAATGTCAGTCATCAGCGTTGCTCTCCATGTGCCGGTCCGTGGCCCAGCGCCGACGCAGCGACGATCGCCGCTTCCGTCGCCTCGGCGCGGTCGAACATGCCGGTCAGTCTGCCATAGCTCATCACTGCGATGCGGTCGGACAGCGCCATCACCTCGTCGAGATCGGAGGTGGCGAACAGGATGCCGAGCCCGTCGCGCGAAAGCTTGCGCATGGTGCGGAAGACGTCGGCCTTGGCGCCGACATCGATACCGCGGCTGGGTTCGTCCATCAAAAGCACTTTCGGTTCGGTGAGCAGTGCCTTGCCGATCACCACCTTCTGCTGGTTGCCGCCCGACAGTGACGAGACTTCCTGCGCCGGATCGGCGACCTTGATCGCCAGTTCCCGAACCATCTGGACGACGGCCTGCCGCTCGGCGCCGCCGCGGATATGGAACAGGCTGACGAAGCGCGACAAGCTCGCCAGCGTCAGGTTGCTGGCGACCGAGAGGATCGACACCAGCCCTTCGCGCTGGCGGTCCTCGGGGATCAATGCCAGCCCGCGCTGGATGCGGCGCGTCGTGTCGCGCTCCTTCACCTGCTTGCCGGCGATGAAGATCTTGCCGCTGGCATGGCCATGACGGCCCATGATGCAGTCAAAGAGCTCGCTGCGCCCAGCGCCCATCAGCCCGTATATGCCGAGGATTTCGCCGGCGCGCAGCGACAGCGAGACATGGTCGACCGCCAGTCCGCCGGTAACGCGCGGCAGGCAGATCTCCTCGGCGCGGAAGATTTCCTCGCCGGGCTGATGTCCGTCGGCCTTGGCGAAATCCTTGGCATCCGAGCCGATCATCTGCCGCACGATCCACTGTGTGTCGACTCGTCTCATTTCCTCCTGGCCGGTGATGCGGCCGTCGCGCAGCACGGTGACGGTGTCGCCGATGCGGATCAGTTCTTCCAGCCGGTGGGAGATGTAGACGATGGCGACGCCGCGCGCCTTGAGGTCGGCGATCACCTTGAACAGGATTTCGACTTCCGCCGCGCTCAGCGCCGAGGTCGGCTCGTCCATGATCAGGATCTTGGCGTCGAGCGAAACCGCCTTGGCGATCTCGACCAGCTGTTGCTGGCCGATGCGCAGGTCCTCGACCAGCATGTCTGGCCGGATGCCGGCTTCGAGCCGGTCGAGGAATTCGCCCGCCCGCTTTTCCTGCTCCTTGCGGTCGATCTTGCCCAGCCGGTTGGTGATTTCGCGTGTGGCGAAGATGTTCTCGGCGACGGTCATGTTGCCGAACAGGTTCAGCTCCTGGAACACCATGCCGATGCCGCGCGCCACCGCATCTCCCGATGAGGAGAAGGAAACCTCTTCGCCTTCGAGCAGGATGCGGCCGGCGGTCGGCTGCTCGACGCCGGCGATGATCTTCATCAGCGTCGACTTGCCGGCGCCGTTTTCACCGACCAGCACGTTGACGGCACCCTTGCGCACCTCGAAGTTCGCCTGCTTGACCGCCACCGTGCCGGCATAGACCTTCGAGACGTCCTCCAGCTTGAGGATGACCTCGCGACCGGGGCTCATGGCTTCGGCCCGATCTCGGCCTCCGCCGGAGTCACCAGCGGCAGGTCCTGGCCACCTTCGATCGTATAAGCGCCGATCACCTTGGCGGCGCGGCCTTCAAGTGCCTCGCGCGGCAGTTTGGACAGCACGGCCTTGTCCGCATAGGCGTTGAAAGCCTTGCCGAACTGGGCGAAGTCGATCTGGTTGGTGAAGTCGTTGAACTGGACGAAATCGAGGCTGTCGCGCAGTGCCGTGCCGCGCATCGCTGGCCCGATCTGGACGCGCGCATCGGCTTTGCCGTCGCCATCCACGTCAATGTCCATCGTTGCCGCGCGCGACTGCGTGTTGGCGGCGATGATCTTGCCCTCGACACGCACCGCGAAGGTCCATGGCGAATTCGCCTGCTTCCTGGGGTTGCCGTATTTGGCGCCGGCCGCCGCCGGATCGGTCTTCGCCAACGCATGGACCTCGGCAAACGGCCCGGCCTTCTGCTTGAGATAGGGTATGACCTTCGAGGCCCAGATGTCCTCGACCATCTTGTCCGGTTTGAAGGCAGGCGCATTGTTTTCGCTTTGCGCCACGGGCGTCGGCAGGATCTTGCAGGCGCTGAGGCCAAGGCCCACGAGCGCCGCAAGCATCATCCCGGTGAAACGGGTCAGCCAGGTCAATCTGTTCGGCATGGCGGTCAAAAAATCACCCGGAACGTGAAACTGGAGCAATTCCAGAAAAAGTGTGAAACGGTTTTCCGTCCGAAATCGCGTCAAAACAAAACTGGGCGAGGGGCGAACACAGGTCCGCCCCTCGCCGTTGCGTTGAGCCGGCTCAGTTCTTCAGCGCGAAGGTTTCCAGCTTGGCGGCATTTTCGCCATTGACGAGCACGCAGTCCATCAGCTGCTTTTCCTTCTCGGGTGACTTCTTGTTCTTGATGAAGTCGTTAGCCTGTTCGACCGCCATCTGCGCCTGGGCAAAGGCAGGCTGCAGCACTGTCGCCTTGATGCCGCCGGAGGTGATGGAATCGCGCACGTCGTTCGAGCCGTCGAAGCCGACGACGATGACATCCTTGCGGTTCGCGGCGGCGAGCGCGGCATAGGCGCCCATCGCCATCGTGTCGTTGCCGGAGATGACGCCCTTGATGTCGGGATTGGCCTGCAGGATCGATTCCATCTTGGAATAGGCCTCGGTCTGGCTCCAGTTGGCCGACTGCTGCGCGACCATCTTCAGGTCCGGATAATCATCGATTACGTCATGATAGCCCTTGGAGCGGATGCCGGCATTGGTGTCGGATTCCTTGCCGACCAGCTCGACGAAGTTGCCCTTTTCACCCATCAGCTTGACGAACTCCTGCGCGCCGAGCTGGGCGCCCTGGTAGTTGTTGGAGACGATCTGCGCCACGGCGACGCCGGTGGCGTTGATCTCGCGGTCGATCAGGAACGAGGGAATGCCCGCGTCCTTGGCCTTCTGCACGGCGGCGACGGTGGCGTCGGCGCCGGCATTGTCGAGGATGATCGCCTTGGCGCCGCGGCCGATCGCGGTGTCGATCAGTTCGGACTGCTTGTTGGCATCGTCGTCATGCACCAGCACCAGCGCCTCGTAGCCGAGTTCCTTGGCCTTGGCCTCGGCGCCGACCGCTTCCGCCTTGAAGAACGGATTGTCATGCGATGGCGTGATGATGGCGATGAGGTCTGCCGCGTAGGCGGGCATCGCCGTGCCGAGTGCCAGCACGCCGGCGAACGCCGCAAGCGTTATTCTGCGAGTCAGTTTCATGAAGTCCTCCCGTTTGAAAAGCCTGTGTCTCGACCGATCGAGGCCACTGTCTGCGTTTGAATCCATTCAGCCTGTGAAGGTTGCGGAACGCCTGGCCCAAGCCGTCAGTCGGCCTCCCAAGCAAGTTCCTGTTCCCCGCCATCCTCCACCCGTCTCAGCTTCGAACTCCCGGCGAAGCGTGGTTGATCCGAGCGAAGATTAGCTTAGTCAGCTGGTATAATGAGTCAACCACAAATTCAGGTAATCTGTACCCAAGTCGACTCAGGTGATCCGCTGAATGCTGGCTGCGATCTCTTCCGGCTCGAAGACCCGCTTCCAGTCGTCGCGCATCAGCACCGGCTTGCCGAATTCGATCGCCTTGTTGCAGGCGTCAGAGAACACGCCCTTGGTTTCGCCGAAGATGACGGCGCCGAGCACGTTCATGTGGCCAAGCAGGAAATCGAGCGCCGCTTGCCGGTCGACGCCACGCGCCACGACCTCGTCGACCGCCTCCTTCATGACGACCAGCAGCGAAGCGCAGACGGTTTCCGAAAGACCTGGCTCGAGCAGCGCCATCTGTTTGACGGAAACGCGGTGCGAGCGCATCACCGGCGCCCAGATGATCTTGGCGATGGCCTCGCCCTTGGCGTAGTCGGCTTCCGGTCCCTGCATCAGGGCGCTGACCATGTGCTGCTTGGCCTTCACACCGCCGAAATAGTCCTTCTTCGCCGCCATATCGGTCTCGTCGTTGAAGATCGGCGGATGGCAGGGATGGGTGACGAAGTAGGTCAGGTCGGGACGATCGGGCAAATGGCCGGCGAACGGCGCGGCTGCGTCGAGTACGATGACCATCGTGCCCGGCGCAAGCTTGCTCTCGATGCTTGTCGCGACCTTGCCGATATGGGTGTCCGGCACGGCCAGGATCACCACGTCGGCGCCTTCCAGCGCCTCGTCGGCGCTGACAGTGTCGAAGCCCAGTCCGGTCTTCAGCCGCTCACGCCCGGCCTCGCTGACCTCGACATGGCGGATCGTATAGGGCGAGCCGCGGAAATTGGTCGAAAGGCGGTAGCCCATTTTGCCGCCGGCACCGAACAGCGCAATCATCGTCATCTAGCCCTTGCTCCCTGGTCGTGGACGATGGCATTACCGATCGTCAGCTTATCTACTGGTATGATCACTCTACCACATTGGCAAGAGAAATCATCATCCGCTTGTCATTCCCGGCGGACAGCCGCCGCATTTGGCTCGGATTCCAGTGTGCCGTCGTCGTCGGTGCGGTCGACGGCGGCTCGGCGCGACAGCACTTGCCGGCCGGCCAGCGCCAGAACGAAGATGACGACGATGCCTTGCACGATGTCCTGCGCACCTGGCGGCAGGCCGACGATCTGCATGGTGGTGACGATGAGGATCAGCAGGATACTTGCGAACAGCGTGCCGACGGCGCTCGCCGAGCCGCCAAAGATCAGCGTGCCGCCCAGCACCACCGCGGCGATCGACTGCAAGAGATAGGGCTGGCCCATTTCGAGGAAAGCGCCACCTATATAGGCGCCGAGCAGCAGCCCATTGAGCGAAGCCAGCACCGACGAAATGATGAAAGCCGAAGCGATGACCCGGTTATTACGGATCGCAGCCAGCCGCGCGGCGGTGCGGTTCTGGCCGACCGCCGACAGCAATTGTCCGAAAACCGTGTAGCGCAGCACGAAGGAGGTCGCGGCCACGCCAACGATGGCGATGGCGGCCATGATCGGCACGCCGGCAATGCGGCCCGTCGCCAGCGTCTTCAAGAGCGGGCTGATGGCGAAGCCCGCTATGGCGCGGTTCGACAGCAGTGTCGCGGTTGCCAGTACATAACCTGTCGCCAGCGTGGCAATGATGGCCGGTATGTTCAGCCCGACGACGAGCAGCGAATTCAACCCGCCGACCGCGAGGCCGAGCAGGATCGCGGCGCCGACACCGGTGGCAAGGTTGGCGTCCTGGCCCTTGATGGTGAGCAGCGCCACGAAGGCGCTGAGCGTGATCACCGAGGCCACCGAAAGGTCGATATTGCCGCGCCCGGTGGTGACGACGAACATCTGGCCGATGCCGATGACGGTCAGGAACGAGGCCGACAGCATGATGCCCGACAGGCTGGAGAGGCTGAAGCGGTTGGTGACCACGGACAGCACCAGCCAAAGCAAAAGCACGCCGATCGCCGACCAGACCCAGCGGTTCTTCTGCGCCCAGAGGCTGAAGGCGGCGAGGCCATTCATTGTTCGCTCCTGCGGTCCGCGATCAGGCTGCGCAGCGTCAAAAGGGCGATGAGGATCAGCCCTTGCGTTGCCGCGTTGAAGTCGCTGCTCACGTTTAGCGTGCCGAGCAGGGCGCCGATCAAGGCCAGTGTAACCGCGCCGGCGACGGTGCCGACCGGCGAGATGACACCGCCCAGCAGCGAGCAGCCGCCCATCACTACGGCGGCGACGCTGAGCAGCGTGAACGAATTGCCGGAATTGATGTCGCTTGCCGTGTTGATCGCCGTCAGCGACAGGCCGGCGGCAGCGGCGAACAATCCGGCGACGAGGTAACGCACCAGCGCATAGCGCGTCGGCGACCAGCCGGAGCGGATCATGGCGGTCGGATTGTTGCCGAAGCCGCGCAGCACCACGCCGAGCGGCAGCCGGTCGATCACCAGCACCACCAGCGCGACGGCGGCGATGAGAATGATGGAGGTGGGCAGGAAACCCAGCGACCAGCTGAACATCGCCGACAACCATTCGGGGCTGGTGCCGCCCGGTGTCGGCTGCAGCGCGTAGCCCAGTCCCATCCAGATGAAGGAGGCGCCGAGCGTGACGACGATGGCCGGGATCTTGCGCGCCTGGATCAGGCCGCCAAGCCCAGCATAGGCGGTGACCGCCGCCGCCAGCGCCAGCGCACCGAGCCATGGCTGATCGTAGAGCAGCGTGGCGGAGAGCACACTGACCAGACCAGCAAAGGCGCCGACGCCGAGATCGATCTCGCTGCCGCCGACGATGAACATCTGCGCCGCCGTCACCAGCACCAGGGACAGCGCCGGCATCAAGAGCAGGTCGAGCCCGAAGATCGAGGCCACCGCCGGGTTGGCCGAGATCATCACCGCCAGCACGGC
>NZ_JAPYKP010000026.1:0-57927 GCF_037179725.1 Mesorhizobium sp. Cs1321R2N1
AAGACGGCCTTCAATAATCGACAGCGCCATCTCCTCTCGACGCAGCGGCGTCAGACGGGCATTCTTGTGGATGTTCATTCGGACCCTCCGATCTGTACTGAAGCCTGGTAACTCCAGTCTCCTCGGTTCGGTCCGAATGGACAACCTCCCGAAAGCTCACACCTAGTCGACAAATTCTCCGACGCGACCGGCATTGGCCCCAAGACGCTGTCGCGAATCGTCCGCTTCAACCGGGCGCTCGGCCTCTCGAGGCAGCCGACCGCCGACTGGGCCGATATCGCCGCCGATTGCGGCTATGCCGACCAGGCGCATCTTGTGCGCGAATTTCGCGAGTTTGCAGGCGAGACGCCAACGGCACTTTCGGTCAGGTAACATTTCTTCAAGACGCTGGAACCGCCTTCGAACAGAGTGATGCATGTCGCCCAAATTTGCGCAGCAGTTTGGGACAACGACATGCACAAACAAGGATTTATCGATCAACGAAGGAGGTTCCCATGCCCGCCATCACTGAAGCACCCCGGCTCTATCCTGCTTTGCGCTACAAGAATGCGGCAAGGATGATCGACTGGCTGGGCGAAGCCTTCGGCTTCAGCGTCCGTGCCCGCTACGGCGAAGGCGATGTCGTGCATCATGCCGAACTGGTCTTCGGCTCTTCGATGATCATGCTGGGCACGGTGCGCGACGACGACTACGGCAAGATGGTCGGCGAACCCGGTTCAGGCGGCGGTAAGTCGATCTATATCGCCGTCGACGATGCCGACGCCGCTTACGCCAAGGCCAGGAAGGCCGGCGCGACGATCATCCAGGAACTGACGAACCGCGATTATGGCAGCCGCGAATTCATCTGCCGCGATCCCGAAGGCAATGTCTGGTCGTTCGGCACCTACTGGCCGAAAGCAGATGAAAAGGCCTGATTTGGACCTTCAACGTGCCAGCGCGAAAATCGCATCGCAGTCGAGATGGTTTTCCAGCTCGGCCGCGACGTCGTCCAGCGCCCGCTCGACCTCGGCGCGGTAGTCGATGCCGCCGCCCCTGATGCCGAGGCTTTCGAGGAATTTTCCCCGAAAGGCATCGGCGCCGAACAGGCCATGCATGTAAGTGCCGATCACCTTGCCGTCGGCGGAGATCGCACCATCCTCGATGCCGTTGATGATCGCCGACGGCCGCACGGTGTCCGGGCCGGTGGTGCGGCCGAGATGGATCTCGTAGCCCTCGAGCGGCAAGTCAAACGGCACAGAGCGGGCACTGACATTGCGCACCGTCTTTTCCGGCTCCATCACCGTTTCGATATCAAGCAAGCCCAGCCCTTCGGCATCGGTGACGCTGCCTTCGATGCCGTTGGGGTCGCGCACCGTGCGGCCTAGCATCTGGAAACCGCCGCAAATGCCGACGACATGGCCGCCGCGCTTGCGGTGCGCCGCCAAATCCCGGTCCCAGCCATTCTCGCGAAACTTCAGGAGATCGCCGATCGTCGACTTGGAGCCGGGAATGACCACCAGCCCGGCATCGGCCGGCAGCTTCTTCCCCGGCGGCACGAACACCACCTCGACCTGCGGTTCGGCCTTGAGCGGGTCGAGATCGTCGAAATTGGCGATGCGGCCAAGCATCGGCACCGCCACTTTCAACGCACGCGCCTCACCGGACGCCAGCCGCTCCAGCACCACGGAATCCTCCGATGGCAGCCGCGCCGCCGCCTTCAGCCACGGCACGACGCCAAAACAGCGCCACCCGGTGAATTTCTCGATCGCCTTCAGGCCATCATCGAACAGCGAAACATCGCCCCGGAACTTGTTGATGAGGTAGCCGACGATCATGCGCCTGTCCTCTTCCGACAGGATCAGATGCGTACCGGCGACCGAGGCGATGACGCCGCCGCGATCGATGTCTCCGACCAGCACCACCGGCACGTCGGCGCGCGTGGCAAAGCCCATATTGGCGATGTCGCGGCTTCTGAGGTTGATTTCGGCCGGCGAGCCGGCGCCCTCGACGATGACGAGGTCGGCGCCCACGCCGACCTTGCCCCAGGAATCCAGCACCGCATCCATCAGCCGGCCCTTCAGCGCCTGATAGTCGCGCGCCCGCGCTTCGCCGAACACCTTGCCCTGGACGATGACCTGGGTGCCGACATCGGTCTGCGGCTTGAGCAGCACCGGGTTCATATGGACCGACGGCGCAACCCCGCACGCGATCGCCTGCAGCCATTGCGCACGGCCGATCTCGCCGCCGCCATGGTTGTTGTCACCGGGAATATCGGCAACGGCAGCGTTGTTCGACATGTTCTGCGGCTTGAACGGCCGCACCTTCAGGCCGCGATTCCTGGCGACGCGGCACAGCCCGGCGACCAGCACCGTCTTGCCGACATCCGAGCCCGTACCTTGCAGCATGATCGCTTTGGCCATCAGCTCCGGCCCTGCGTTGCGGTTCCGGTGACCGTGGACTTCTGCGCCAGGGGCGGCCCGCCGCGCCAGATATAGAGCGCCAGCAGCGGTTCCTTGCCAGTCCGCATGGCGTGGTTGACATTGGAGGCGTGATGGACGACCTCGCCGGCTTCACGCGTGCGAAAAACGCCCTCGCCCATGCGCCATTCCGTACCGCCGGTCAACGGAATGTAGATCTCCTCGGCGACGTGATGATGGTCGGGATAGACGATCCCGGGCCCAAGGATCAGCAGCCCGGCCGCAACCTCGTCATTGGCGAAATGGCCGCGCGTGCCGAACATTTCCAGCCAGCCATAATTGTCGATGAAATCTTTCCCGAGATCCGCTTCGCCGTAAGTCTGCCCCCAATGGAGGTCGTTGCGCCGCCGTGCCAGCAATTGCACCAGGGGTTTCGCGGCCATCGGCGCCAGCTCAGCCGCGCGATCGAGATGGCGCAGGCAACCAAGCGCATACGGCTCCAGATCGCGGGCCGGCATGTCCCAGCCTATGCGCGCCACGGCCTCGCGCACCAGGGCGTCGTCGACGGAAGCAAGGTAGGCGTGGAACTGTTCCAGCAGTTCGTCGAATTTTGTCGTCACATCTTGCTCCGGCCATGCATTGGTGCACAGCCGCTCCGCGGCGGGTCGGGTTGCGCGGCGGCATCATTGGTCTAGATTGGTGCGCGCGCAAAGCCAAAAACGACAGGCCAGCGGGCTAGCTGGCCAACATATAGGGAGCACGCCATGGACGCCGCGGTCGATGCGAGCACCAGCCAGTTCGAACTCAACGAGGAACAGCGCGCCATCCAGGAGATGGCGCAGGCCTTCGCCGCCGATCGCGTTGCGCCGAATGCACTCGACTGGGACCGCAGGAAACACTTCCCCGCCGACGTGATCCGGGAAACCGGACCGCTCGGCCTCGGCGGCATCTATATCAAGGACGACGTCGGCGGTTCCGCACTCGGCCGACTCGACGCGGTGCTGATCTTCGAGGCGCTGTCACATGCCGATCCGGCCTTTTCGTCCTTCATCTCGATCCACAACATGGTGGCCTCGATGATCGACCGTTTCGGCAATGAAGAACAGCGCCGGCGTTTCCTGCCGAAGCTCACCTCCATGGAATGGCTGGCGAGCTATTGCCTGACCGAGCCGGGTTCCGGCTCCGATGCCGCTGCATTGAAGACCCGCGCGGTGAAGAGCGGCGGCGACTATGTTCTCAACGGCGCCAAGCAGTTCATTTCCGGCGCCGGCGACAGCGATGTCTACGCCGTCATGGTGCGCACCGGCGCCGACGGCCCGAAAGGCATCTCCACCATTGTCGTGCCCAAGGATGCGCCCGGCCTCTCCTTCGGCGCCAATGAGCACAAGATGGGCTGGCACATGCAATCGACCCGCCAGGTCATCTTCGAGGATTGCAAGGTGCCAGCGGAGAACCTCCTGTCGGGCGAAGGAGCAGGTTTCGGCATTGCCATGGCCGGGCTCGACGGCGGCCGGCTGAACATCGCCGCCTGTTCGCTGGGCGGCGCGCAGTCGGCGCTCGACAAGGCACTGGCCTACACGGCCGAACGCAAGGCCTTCGGCTCGAAGATCAACCAGTTCCAGGCGCTGCAGTTCAGGCTTGCCGACATGGAGACAGAGTTGCAGGCCGCGCGCATCTTTCTCTATGCGGCGGCCTCGAAGCTCGACCGCAAGGCGCCGGACGCCGGCAAATGGTCGGCGATGGCCAAGCGCTTCGTCACCGACACCGGCTTCGACGTCGCCAACGATGCGCTGCAATTGCTCGGCGGCTACGGATATCTGCACGACTACGGCATCGAGAAGCTGGTGCGCGATCTGCGCGTGCACCAGATTCTGGAAGGCACCAACGAGATCATGCGCGTGATCATCGCGCGCGCGCTGATCGGACAGTAAAGGCAGTAGGCAGTAGGCAGTAGGCAGTAGGCAGATGACCGGCACGATCAATTCGTACAAGGATCTTATCGTATGGCAGCAGGCGATGGATCTGGCCGTCGCGACATACGCCTTGACTAAAGCGTGGCCTAAAGAGGAATTGTATGGCCTGACCAGCCAAATCCGCCGCTCTGCAACCTCTATTCCTGCGAACATTGCAGAAGGCTATGGCCGGGACAATCGAGGCTCATATCAGCAATTTCTCAGGATCGCCCAAGGCTCGCTGAAGGAGTTGGAAACCCACCTCCAGATCGCTGAGCGCATCGGTCTTGCCACGCATGATCAAGCTGACCGCATGCTGTTAGCAACCGAGGGCATCGGAAAAATGCTTCGCCAACTCATCAGCAAACTTGCGCCGCAATAGTTTGCCTACTGCCTACTGCCTACTGCCTACCGCCTACTGCCGCTTATCCAATCACGGAGCGCCACTATGACCACCATCGCCTTCATCGGCCTCGGCAATATGGGCAATCCGATGGCCGCAAACCTGGTCAAGGCGGGCCATACGGTGCATGGCTTCGATCTGATGCCGGAAAACCTCACCATCGCGCGCGAGCATGGTGTCGTCGTCATGGCCAACGCGGCCGCAGCGACAAAGGATGCCGACGTGGTCATCACCATGCTGCCCGCCGGCAAGCATGTTTTGTCGGTCTATGAGGATATCGCTCCCAAGGCGAAGAAAAATGCCTTGTTCATCGATTCCTCGACCATCGACGTGGACTCGGCACGCAAGGCGCATGCGATTGCCGCGAAGCATGGCCTGCTGTCGATCGATGCGCCGGTTTCGGGGGGCACCGGTGGCGCCACGGCCGGTACATTGACCTTCATGGCCGGGGGATCCGATGGTGCCTTCGCCGCCGCCGAGCCGATCTTGAACCCGATGGCCGGGCGCATCGTCCATTGCGGCAGCGACGGCGCCGGCCAGGCCGCCAAGATCTGCAACAACATGATCCTCGGCATTTCGATGATCGGCGTCGCCGAGGCCTTCGTGCTGGCGGAGAAACTCGGCCTGTCGCATCAGGCGCTGTTCGACGTCGCCTCGACGTCGTCAGGCCAGTGCTGGTCGCTGACCACCTATTGCCCGGTGCCCGGCCCGGTTCCCACTTCGCCCGCCAACAAGGATTACAAGCCGGGATTTGCTGCGGCTCTTATGCTGAAGGACCTGAAATTGTCCCAGGAAGCAGCGCTTGGCGCCGGCGCGGTGACGCCGCTCGGCGCCGAAGCGGCGCAGCTCTATGCCTTGTTCAACGCCCAGGGACATGGCGGCGCGGATTTCTCCGGCATAATTAATTTTCTGCGCGGCAATTCAGCGTAAGTGGCGGATTCGATAGAGCTTTTTCGGATATTCCCAGGGAAAGAGCGGCAAATTTAGATTTGCTTAAGCTCTCGATAACTCCGCGGTAACGATGTCCCTATAAAACGGATTGCGAGGCGGATATATCGCATCCGCCCGGCGCTCCGGATCAGGTCTCGCGTACCGGAGCCCGTAAGTTTCGCAAGTGTCTTCGTAGCGAAACGCCATGCGTATCTGGCAAAGCCGCGTTCCCGATGGGGCGCGGTTTTTGCGTTTCCGACCCTTTATTATCGACGATCCGTTTATATTCCGATCGCCGCGCCCGGGATCGGCACGTGATCTTCATTGGTCAGGACGATCGGTGCATCGACCCCTTCGACCCTGACGACGAGCAGGCGCATGCTCCATTTGCCTGCCGTACGAACGGCATGCGAATATGCCGTGCCTCTTCCCTTGGTACCATGGACCGGAATGCTGAACTGGGCATCACCCGAGCCATTCGCATTGATGAAGACATTGCCGCCAATCCAGAAATTGTCGGCCAGATCCTCGCCAATCGCTGTCTTCACCCGATCATCGGCACGAATGGCATCCATGGTCATGTGATAGGCGTCGCCGCCTTTCAGGAGGTAAGGAATGGTAACGAACATGGCTGCAACGCCGCCCATCCCGACCACCCAGACGGCAAGGCCGGCAATCGCCCAATTGCGCTGCGTCTTGCGGAACTGCTCGGCGTCGCGCCAGGCACGGTTCCGCCAGGCCCAGCGGCTGCCGCGCGCGCCGAGCACGAAGATCATGATGAGGTTGACGACGGGGATCAGCGCCAGCAGCGCGATGAAAGTGCTGTTGCCGATGCCCCAAATCCAGTTGAGGAAGAAGGCGCCCCAGTTCCAGCGATCGAGTTCGGCTGGAATTTCAGCCGGCTGGTTGAGCGGTTGTCCGGCCATGTTGTCCCCCATCGATGCGTATGCCGATCGGTTCTAGCGCATGACTTCGACGATGCGCAAAGAAGTTCCGCGACGCCCGCTTCAACCCTTTGTCGAAAGCCGGCGAAAATTTGCCTTCACGGCGCGGCCGGCCGGCATCAGCGCGGCACTGATCGACCGTTCGGCCACGACGAAATTCGTTCCCTGCCATGACGCATATTTCCGGGGGATTGGGCGTTTCTTCGTGGAAACGCCCAATCGAGGTTTGCTCCTATCGCCTGCGCAGGTCGGCCTGCGCTAGGTCGAGCGCCTTGCCGATGCGCTCACAGGCCATGTCGATGGTGTCGCGGGTCCAGATCAGCGGCGGCGACAGGATCATCGTGTCGCCGGTGGCGCGCAGCATCATGCCATTGGCGATTGAATGATCGCGCACCGTCACCGTGGCACTTCCCGACGGCAGGAAGCGTTCCTTCGTCGCCTTGTCCTTGACGATCTCGATCGCACCCATCAGGCCGATCGAACGCACCTCCCCGACCAGATCATGCCCGGCGATACGCTCCTGCAAAGCCCTGGCGAAATACGGTCCGGTGTCGTTCCTGACGCGATCGACCAGGCCTTCCTGTTCGATAATCTCGAGGTTCTTCAGCGCCACGGCGCAGGCCACTGGGTGCCCCGAATAGGTGTAGCCGTGGTTGAACTCGCCGCCCTTCTCGACCAGCGTCGAGGCAATGCGATCGCCGACCAGCAGCGCCGAGAGCGGCTGATAGCCCGATGTCAGCGCCTTGGCCGTGGTGATGGTATCCGGTTCGATGCCGAAGGTCTGGGCCGCGAACCACTCACCTGTCCGGCCATAGCCGGTGATGACCTCGTCCAGCATCAAAAGCACGTCGTATTTGTGGCAGATGCGCTGCACTTCGGGCCAGTAGCTCGCCGGCGGGATCTTGACGCCACCCGCCCCCATCACCGGCTCGCCGATGAAAGCCGCGACCTTGTCGGCGCCAGCCTCGATGATGGCATCCTCGACGGACTTTGCCGCGCGCAGGCCG
The DNA here is from genome assembly GCF_037179725.1 of Mesorhizobium sp. Cs1321R2N1. Lineage (NCBI taxonomy): Bacteria > Pseudomonadati > Pseudomonadota > Alphaproteobacteria > Hyphomicrobiales > Phyllobacteriaceae > Mesorhizobium > Mesorhizobium sp. Cs1321R2N1. Next base: position 7,633 of record NZ_JAPYKP010000026.1, read on the forward strand.
AAATCGTGATCGCTTTCGCCAGGCAGAGCCAGCTCATACGCGTAGGGCATCATCACATGGACGATATTGGGCACCGCGCCGTTGAGCTGCTTGTGCATGGCATCCATGCCGCCGAGCGAAGTGCCGGCGATGGTCGAACCGTGATAGGCCATCTTGCGCGAGATGACGCGGTTCTTCTCCGGCTTGCCTTCCAGCACCCAATAGTGGCGCACGAGGCGCAACGCGGTGTCGTTGGCCTCCGAACCGGACGAGCCGTAAAACACCTGGTTGACGTTGCGTGGCGCGATCTCGGCCAGCTTTTTCGACAACAGCACCGGCGTCGGCGTCGAACATTTGAAGAAGGAATTGTAGTAAGGCAATTCCTTCATCTGGGCATAGGCGGCCTCGGCCAGTTCGTCACGGCCGTAGCCGATATTGACGCACCACAGGCCGGCCATGCCGTCCAGCAGTTCCGTCCCTTCGGAATCGTAGATGAACGGGCCCTTGGCGTGGGTGATGACGCGCGCGCCGGCCTCACGCAGCTCCTTATGGTCGGTGAAAGGATGCAAGTGATGCGCGGCATCGATCTGCTGAAGCTGCTTCAGCGAATAATTCTGATAGGTCATTGATTTGATCTTTCCTCTGAAATCATTCCGGCGGTGCCGGGGCGAATTCGTCAGAGGACGGCAGGTGGCGAATAGCCGATACGGGCGCACAGCCGCAAAAGCTCGGCGCGCAGCGTGCGTGACGATGGCGTCACCGCGACCCGGAATGCGCGAGCTGATAATCTAGCGAGAGCCATGAAGGCACCTTAGAGCAAAGGGCGGTCGAGGTGAACCACCCTTTGCTCAAGTGGGGCCATGGCATGATGTCAGGCTTCGCCGCTCAGCGCCCGCTGCAGGAATACATACTTCATCGCCGTCTGCGCCGCCTGCGGCCGTCGGTCGCCGCGCCCGCCATGACCGCCTTCGGTCTCCTCGAAGAACAGCGTCTTGCCGTGTCCGGCTTCCTGCAGGCGGGCCGCCATCTTGCGCGCATGGCCCGGATGGACCCGGTCGTCCGCGGTCGAGGTGGTCAGCAGCACCGGGGGATAGGCGGCATCCGCCTTGACATGCTGGTAGGGTGAATAGGCGGAAAGCCATTTGGCGTCTTCAGGCTTCGACGGATCGCCATATTCGGCCATCCACGAAGCGCCCGGCGGCAGTTCGGTGTAGCGCAGCATGTCGAGCAGCGGCACCTCAATGATGACGGCGCCGAAAAGCTCGGGATGCTGCGTCAGGGAGGCGCCCGTCAGCAAGCCGCCATTGGAGCCGCCCTGGATGCCAAGCGAGGCAGGCGTTGCGATGCCACGCCTAACGACATCCTCAGCCACCGCGGCAAAGTCGTCGAAGCCGGTCTGGCGCTTGCCTTTCAGCGCCGCCTGGTGCCAAGCCGGGCCGAATTCGCCACCGCCCCGAATACACGCCTGCACATAGGCATTGCCCTTCTCCAGCCACAGCCTGCCGCGCACGCCGGCATAGCCGGGCAACAGCGGCACTTCGAAACCGCCATAACCGTAGAGCAGCGTCGGCACCGGCCCATTCTGGTCGCGCCGCCTGACCACGAAGTAAGGGATCATCGTGCCATCCTTCGAGCGCGCCTCGAACTGTTCCGAGACAAACGGCGAGGCATCGAAGCGCGCCGGCTGCGACTTCACGGTGGCGAGCGTCTCGCCATCGTCATCGGACCAGATGATCGAACTAGGCGTCAGGAAATCGGTGAAGGAGAAGGAGACGGTGGAGCCGAAATGCTCGGCATGGCTGATGCCGACAGTGCCGTTTTCGGGCAGCGCGACAGGTTTCAGCGACCAGGCGTCGTCCCTACGCTCGCAAACGAGAACCTTGCCACGCACATTGTCCATCAGGTTGATGAACAGGCGGTCCTGCGTGCGGCTGATACCGGCGATCGAGACGCGATATGCCGGCGCCAGCAACGTCTCGATCGGACCAAAACTGCCGGTTTCGATCCAATACGCGAAATCGATCGAATAAAGCCCGTCCGGCTGGCATGCGGTGCCGTCCGGCGCCATCCATGGCGTCCGCACTCCAAACACCAGTTGATCCCTAAAAAGCGCGGTGTCGGTGACGTCGTCGGGCAGCGGGATGCGGCGGTTCTCTCCCGAAGGGAGGCGCAGGAAACTGTGCGACGCGAAGAAGTTGAGTGTCCGCGCCAGAAACAGGTGACGCTTCTCGCCATCGAACTCGACCCCGGCGCCAACGGCAAGATCCTCGGTCTTTCCCTCGAAGATCGGCGTCGCCTCTTCCAGCCTCGTGCCGCGCTTCCAGAGCTTGACCACACGCGGATATCCGGACTCGGTCTTGTCGGCCTCTTCGAATGCGGCCGAGACGATCACCGTATCCTCGTCCAGCCAGCCGAAGCCCGATTTCGAGGCCGGCGCCTGAAAACCGCCTTCGACGAAGGATTTGGCCGCGATGTCGAACTCGCGCATCGCGCTGGCGTCACCGCCATCGGGCGACATCGAGACCAGGCAGCGATTGAAATCGGGGTAGAGCCTGACAGCGCCGCCGAACACCCACTTTATCCCCTCGTTCGCCGCCAGTTGATCGAAGTCGATGATCGTCTCCCAGTCGGGCTTGTCGGTTTTGTAGGAAGCGACCGTCGTGCGCCGCCACAGGCCGAGCGCATTGTTCTTGTCCTGCCAGAAATTGTAGACATGGCCAGCGATTGCCGCGCCAACCGCGATATTGTCCTCGGCCGTCATCAGGTCGAGTGCCGTCTGGAACGAAACCTGGTAGGATGGATCGCCCTGCAATTCCGCCACCGTGACCTCGTTCTGGCTATGCACCCAGTCGAGCGACTGTTTGCTGGTCCTGTCTTCCAGCCAGAGGAAGGGATCGCCGGCCTTCTGAGAGGGCTGGGCTTTGGTGGTCGAAAAGGTCATGCAGGTCTCCGGGGGATTCTGGGCGGCCTTGCCTACATTGCGTTGGCGGCGCTGACATTCAAGATGCGATATGGTCTTTTGCGGTCCTCATCACATTGCTTCACAGCACCCGCCGGCGGGTGATCGTCGCCAGCGCCAGCGTGGCGCAGATCGCACCAAGCGTAACCGGCAGGCCGACCGCGCCAAACACATCCATCACGCCGCCGGTAAGCGGCGGGACCAGAATGCCGCCGACGCCCCACATCAGGGAGAATGCCGCATTGCCGGCAACCAGCGCCGAGCCGCTAAAGCGCTCGCCAAGCTCGATGATCGACATCGTGTAGATGCCGTAGGACACCGCGCCCCAGACGAAGACGCAGGGCCAGATCAGCGGGGTATCGATCAGCACCGGCAGCAGCGCACAACCGAACAGCGTCAGCGAGACGCAGAGGAAGCGCACCAGGCGGGCCGTCAGCCGCTCGGCCAGCAGGCCAAGCGGCACCTGCATGGCAATGTTGCCGGCAATCATGACCGACAGCAGCGCGGACATGCGAGCCTCCGCGATGCCATGATACGTGCCATAGACAGGCAGCAGCGCCAGCACCGCCTGCTCGAAGCCGGCGGCCACGACCACCGCCGACAGAAGCAGCCAGGCGAGAGGCATGAAACCCATCACCGAAACCTGATGCCCCGCCTTGTCCACCCTGGGCAGCCGCGGCAGAACCGATGCCAGGCAGAAGCCGCAGAGCACGAAGGCGCCAATGCCGACAAGGAACGGCGGCCAGCCTTCCGTGCCGACGGCAAGCAGGCAAAGCGGGCCGGTCGCGAAGCCAGCAGAAATGATCGTCGAATAGAGACCCATGATGCGGCCGCGCCGGGCCGGCGGTGCGAGCGCGATCACCCAGATCTCACTGAGCACATAGAGTGGGTTGGTCACTACGCCGATCAGGAAGCGCAGCGGAAACCAGAGATAGACGTTCTGCGTCCAGCCGATCAGCGCCAGCACGACAGCCGAGAGTGCGGCACAGGTGAGCGCCGTGCGCCCTGCCCCGAACCGCCTTGCCAGGCCAGGTATCAGTGGCGATGACAGGATGAAGCCGACAGGCGTCATTGCGGCCGACAGGCCGATCATCGCCGGCGAGACACCCTGGCGCTGCAGGATGAAGCTCAACAGCGGGTAGGACAGGCCCTGCGCGATGGCGAACACGGACACGGTAGCGATCACACCGGTGATCGCCGCCCACTGCATCGTCTCGTCGCTTCTCGTGTCCACCAAGTCCATGATCCATAATGCTGTCGTGGTTGCAGACTTAGCGGTTTGGTCAGACGTCGGTAAGCCCCGCGGCCCGAACCGACCCTCGGCTCCAGCCAGACCCTGTCAGGAGCCTCTGCGGCTGGCCGATCTATAGAGCGCGAAGGCTACCAGCAAAGCGTCGAGGGCGACGATCGCGGTGCCGGCTAACCTCCCTGCCGACAGGCCTCATTAGCTACGGGTTCGATCGGCGGAAAGAAAGGGCCGGCAAGCAAGGTCCGCTTGCGCCAACGGATGGATGATCAAGGCGGATGTCGCGTCCACGCAACTGCCGTTCCGGCATGTCGCTTCCCTCGCCCTAGTGGTCGCCGCCTCCGCAATGGCCGGGCGGGCGCCGGTCCATTATGCCGCCCGTTATCGCATCCTACGAGGACCATCATGACCGCCGCCCTACAACCCTCAGAACCGGCTTTGGCGCCCGACCGTGCCCGCCGTGGCGGTCGCGCCGGCAAGCGCGCCGGTGGCTCGGCCGCGTTCGAACAGCCGGCTTTCCGCCAGCTGAAAAATCCGCTGACGCCGACCAAGCTGGTTTCCGAGGACGAGCTGGAATCGATCCACCTCGCTTCCTTGCGGGTGTTGCGCGAAATCGGTGTCGACGTTCTGCACGACGAAGCCCGCAGCATCATGAAGGCGCATGGCGCCGATGTGCGCGCGGGCTCGGAGCGCGTGCGCTTCGACAGCGACATGATCCTGGAGCTGGTGTCGAATTGCCCGTCCGAATTCACCATCCACGCCCGCAACCCTGCCCACAATGTGCGATTTGGCGGCGACAATCTGATCATCTCGATGATGGCCTCGGCGCCCAATTGCTCCGACATCGATCGTGGCCGCCGGCCGGGCAACCAGCAGGATTATCGCAATTTCCTGCGGCTGGCCCAGATGCACAACATCCTGAATTGCACGGGCGGCTATCCGGTCGAGCCGACCGACATCCACCCGTCGGTGCGCCACCTCGAATGCATCCGCGACCTCGCCACGCTGACCGACAAGGTGTTCCACATCTATTCGCTTGGCAAGGAGCGCAATGTCGACGGCATCGAGATCACCCGCATCGCGCGCGGCATCAGCCATGAGCAGTTGCTCGCGGAGCCATCCGTCTTCACCATCATCAACACCAATTCGCCGCTCAAGCTCGACGTGCCGATGATGGAAGGCATCATCCAGATGTCGAGCAAGGGCCAGGTTGTCATCGTCACGCCCTTCACCCTGTCGGGGGCGATGGCGCCCGTCACCATCGCCGGCGCGCTGGTGCAGCAGAATGCCGAAGCACTGTCCGGCATTGCCTTCGCCCAGATGGTCAGGAAGGGTGCACCGGTCGGCTATGGCGGCTTCACCTCCAATGTCGACATGAAGTCCGGTTCACCGGCCTTCGGCACGCCCGAATACATGAAGGCGCAACTGGTCGGTGGCCAGCTTGCCCGCCGCTACAACATTCCCTACCGCACCTCCAACACCTGCGCCGCCAACACGGTCGACGCGCAGGCCGCCTATGAAAGCGTGTTCTCGCTGTGGGGCGCGGTCCAGAGCGGCGGCAATCTGATGATGCATGCCGCCGGCTGGCTCGAGGGCGGCCTGCGCTGCTCCTACGAGAAGACCATTCTGGATATCGACCTCTTGCAGATGGTGGCCGAATTCCTGACCCCGCTAGACCTCTCCGAAGAGGCACTTGGCTTCGATGCCATCCAGTCGGTCGGCCCCGGTGGCCATTTCTTCGGCACCCAGCACACACAGGACCGCTACAAGACCGCCTTCTATTCGCCGATCCTCTCGGACTGGCGCAATTTCGAGACCTGGGCGGAAGCCGGTTCGCCGACGGCACTGGAAAAGGCCAACAAGGTCTGGAAGGAGCGGCTGGCGTCCTATGACGAGCCTTACATGGATCCCGCCATCCGCGAGGAGCTCAACGCCTTCGTCCAGAAGCGCACGGCCGAAGGCGGCGCGCCGACCGACTTTTGATCTGTATTGATTTGATGAATAGTCGACCCCCACTCCGTCGAGCTTCGCTCGCCACCTCTCCCCCGATCGACGGGGGAGAGGAAAGGCGCGAGCTTAGGCCGTCTGGCGCCCTTCCTCTCCCTCCGGAGGGGGGAAAGGTGGCGCTGCGAAGCAGCGACGGAGTGGGGGAAGGCGCTCCCCGAACGCGCAGCCGCCGCAAAGCTGGCACAACGCAGCGAGCGCGAAAGCTCCGCCAAGTGGGCAACCAAGCAGAGGCATTGCTTTGGCTTGAACTGAAAGCGCGCAAGCTTGGCGGTCATCGCTTTACCCGTCAGCTCTCCATCGGCCCCTTCTATGCAGACTTCGCCTGCCGCGAAAATCGGCTCGTCATCGAGGTCGATGGATCCCAGCACGCCGACAGTCCCTATGACCGCCGCCGCGACGATTTTATGCGCGCGCAGGGCTATTCGATCCTGCGTATCTGGAGCCACGACGTCCTGAAACATCGTACTTCCGTCTGTGAGACCATCCTTGCCGCGCTTGATGGCAGGCTCTCCGAAAACATTGCTGCATCCGACCTCAACTTTGTTTTCACGCCCCATCCATTCGATTCAATCTCTTCAAAAACGGACCTATCTTCATGAAATCCCATGTAAAAGCGGTTGTCATTGGCGGCGGCGTCGTCGGCTGCTCGGTGCTCTATCATCTGGCCAAGGCCGGCTGGACCGACATCATGCTGATCGAGCGCTCGGAGCTCACCTCGGGCTCATCCTGGCACGCCGCCGGCGGCTTCCATACGCTGAACGGCGACCCGAACGTCGCCAAGCTGCAGGCCTATACGGTCCAGCTCTACAAGGAGATCGAGGAGATCTCGGGCCAATCCTGCTCGCTGCACCTGACAGGCGGCGTGATGTTGGCCGATACGCCCGAGCGCATGGACTTCCTGCGCCTTGCCCACGCCAAGGGCCGCTATCTCGGCATGGACACCGAACTGATCACGCCATCCGAAGCCAAGGCGATGTTCCCGCTGATGGACGAGACCAATTTCGTCGGCGCCATGTGGGATCCGGTTGAAGGCCATCTCGACCCCTCCGGCACCACCATCGCCTATTCCAAGGCGGCGAAAAAACTCGGCGCCGAAATCGTGCTGCGCAACCGCGTGGTCGACCTGACGCAGCAGCCGGACGGCACTTGGAATGTCGTCACCGAACAGGGCACGGTTCACGCCGAGCATGTCGTCAACTGCGGTGGCCTGTGGGCGCGCGAGATCGGCCGCATGGTCGGCGTCGAGCTGCCGGTGCTGGCCATGGAGCACATGTATCTGCTTACCGAACCGATGCCGGAGGTTGAGGAGTTCAACAAGTCGACCGGCCGCGAAATGATCGGCGTGCTCGACTTCAAGGGTGAGATCTACACCCGCCAGGAGCGCAACGGCATCCTGCTCGGTACCTATGAAAAGGCCTGCAAGCCGTGGTCGCCGGTCAACACGCCGTGGGATTTCGGCCATGAACTGCTGCCGCCCGACCTCGACCGCATCGCACCGTCGCTGGAAATCGGCTTCAAGCATTTCCCCGGCATCGAGAAGGCCGGCATCAAGCAGATCATCAACGGCCCCTTCACCTTCGCGCTCGACGGCAACCCGCTGGTCGGCCCGGTTCAGGGACTGACCAATTTCTGGTGTGCCTGCGCCGTGATGGCCGGTTTCAGCCAGGGCGGCGGTGTTGGTCTCGCTCTGTCCAACTGGATGGTCCACGGCGACCCGGGCTTCGACGTCTGGGGCATGGATGTCGCCCGCTTCGGCGAATGGGCCGGCCTGCGCTATACCAACGCCAAGGTGCGCGAAAACTATTCGCGCCGCTTCTCGATCCGCTTCCCCAACGAAGAACTGCCGGCCGCCCGCCCGGCGCAGACGACGCCGCTCTACGACACCATGCTCGCCAACAACGCCGTCATGGGTGATTCGTGGGGCCTCGAAACCCCGTTGTGGTTCGCGCCCAAGGGCAAGGAGCCGAAGGACGTCGTCTCCTTCCACCGCTCCAACGATTTTGGACCGATCGGCGAGGAAGTGCGCGCCACGCGCGAGCGCGTCGGCGTCACCGAGATCGCCAACTTCGCCAAATACGACGTGTCGGGACCGGGTGCGGAAGAGTTCCTCAACCGGCTGATGACCAACCGCATGCCGAAGACCGGTCGCATCGTGCTGACGCCGATGATCAACGAGTTCGGCAAGCTGATCGGCGACTTCACCATCGCCAAGGCCGGCGCGGACCGCTTCATGATCTGGGGTTCGTCGGCGGCGCAGAAGTACCACATGCGCTGGTTCGAAAAGCACCTGCCCAAAGACGGGTCGGTGCGCATCCACCGTTTCGACCAGACACTGGTCGGCCTCTCCATCGCCGGTCCGAAATCCCGCGACCTCTTGCAGAAACTGGTCGATGTCGACATTTCGACCAAGGCCTTCCGCTTCATGGATTTCCGTGAGATGGCGGTCGGCGGCGCGCCCTGTCTGGTCAACCGCATCACCTACACCGGCGACCTCGGCTACGAGATCTGGATGGCGCCGGCCTATGAGCGCCTCGTCTATAAAGCAATCAAGGATGCCGGCGAAGAATTCGGCGTCGTTGATTTCGGCATGCGCGCCTTGCTGTCGATGCGTCTGGAAAAGAATTTTCCGACCTGGTTCCGCGAGTTGCGACCGATCTACGGGCCGTTCGAAGGCTCCATGGACCGCTTCATCAAGCTTGAGAAGAACGATTTCATCGGCCGGGAAGCCGCCGCCAAGGAACAGGCGCGAGGGCCAAAACTGCGCCGCGTCTCCTTCATCGTCGATGCAGCGGACGCCGACGTAATGGGCGACGAGCCGATCTGGGCCAAGGTCAGCAAGGATTATGGCACGGTGGAAAAGCCACATGGCTACGGTGCGCCGCGCTTCGACACATCAGGCCAGGAAATACGCGGTTCAAAGGCCGCCGAAGGCGCGTCCGCCGTGCGCGGCATCGTCGATGGCGACTGGCGTGTGGTCGGCTGGGTGACGTCGGGCGGCTATGCGCATTACGTGCAGAAGTCGATGGCACAAGGCTATGTGCCGGCAGCCCTCGCCGAGGATGAAAGTGCCGGACTGTTCGAGATCGAGATTCTTGGATCCCGCCGCCCGGCCCGCATCAATGTCGAAGCGCCTTTCGACCCCAGCGGCGAGAAGATGCGAACCTGAGGTTTCGTCATGGATAGCGGGGCGCCAAAGGGAAGCTTCGGCCGCCACCGCAAGATCATGCCCTTTGTATCAGGCTCGATCGAAGCGTTGCGCGAAGCCTCCCGGGAGAAGGCGGCTTCGCTCAACCAGCATGTGCTGGGCTATGGTGCACAAGCTGAAGCGGAATGGGCGGCGGCAGGTATTGCCGCGCCCGACCTGTCGGCGATGCGAAAATACCGGCTCGAGCGCATCCGTGCCGAGCTGAGGCGCCGCGGCTACGCCGGCGCCTTGCTCTATGACCCCGTCAACATCCGCTACGCGACCGACTCTACCAATATGCAGCTCTGGGTCGCGCACAACCCGACGCGGCATTGCTTCGTCGCCACCGACGGGCCGGTGGTGCTGTTCGACTACTTTTCCTGCGAGCACCTGTCAGACCATTCCGGCATCGTCGACGAAGTGCGGCCGGCGGTGTCGTGGATGTATCTCTACAGCGGCGAACTGACCGAGCAAAAAGTCCGCCGCTGGGCCACCGGTATCGCCGATCTGGTCAGGGAGCACGGCGGCGGCAACAGCCGCATCGCCGTCGACCACATCAACCCGGAAGGCGTCGAGGAACTGGCGCGCCTTGGTGTTTCAATCGGCAATGGCGAAGCGGTGATGGAGAACGCCCGCTTGTTAAAATCGCCGGACGAAATCCTCGCCATGCGCCGCGCAATCGTCGCTTGCGAGGCGGCCATGGGCGAGATGGAACATGCGCTCAAGCCCGGTATCTCCGAAAACGAATTGTGGGCCGAACTCCATCGCGGCAACATCGCGCGCGGCGGCGAATGGATCGAAACGCGGCTGCTGACGTCGGGACCACGCACCAATCCGTGGTTCCAGGAATGTTCGTCGCGGAACATCGAGACGGGCGACCTGGTCGCCTTCGACACCGACCTGATCGGCCCCTACGGCTTCTGCGCCGATCTCTCGCGCACCTGGCTGTGCGGCGATACAAAGCCGACCAACGAACAGCGCGACCTGTTCCGCATCGCAGCCGACCAGATCGAACACAACATCGCGTTGATGCAGCCCAGCGTCTCGTTCCGCGACCTTGTCGAACGCTCAGCCATCCCGCCGGGAGACTGCTTCCCGACTCGCTACGGCGTGCTCTACCACGGCGTTGGACTGGCCGACGAATATCCAACCTTGCCGCATGCCAGTGACTGGACGCCAGACACGCCCGATGGCGTGCTTGAACCAGGCATGGTGCTGTGCGTGGAAAGCTATATCGGCCGGCTGGGCGGCCGCGAAGGTGTCAAGATCGAGGAGCAGATCCTGATCACCGAGACCGGCAACGAGAAGCTTTCAACCTACCCGTTGGATGCGAGGCTGCTCGGCTAGTCCGGCAAGCGCTTCGCGCATCGAGTGCACGGTCTTTTCCGGCGTCGTCCTGGCGGTGATGTAAGGCAGGCCTTTGCGTCGTGCCGTCCAGCCGACGATCACGACCTTGCGCGCCGCCGGCTCGAAACGCTGCGCCAGCGCCCAGCTTTCGCAGTCGATCGCCGCGATATCCGCTCTGCCTTCGGCGACCGCCACGATCGAGTCGCGATGGCCGCCGCTTTCGCCGCTCGATGAAAATATGTCCAGGTTTTCGCCGGCCGCTTCAAGGTCGCGCGTCAGCGCGATGATGCCCGACATGGAATCGAGGCTGTTGAAGGTAAAGCGCCGGTCTCGGATGAGATCGAGCGGCAGCAAGGCCTTGCCGTCGGCGGGCGACCGAACCTCCGGTCCCTCGCCTGCCCGCATAACCAGCGCGCTCGAATAGAGTTCGCCCTGTCCGCCCTCATAAGCGTCATAACTTGGCTGGCCAACCACCTGCACATGCCGGGACAGGCCGAGTTCCATCGGCCCCCAGCAGGCCTGCGCGAACAACAGTGCCGGATGCAGCCAGAGCTTATGGGAATCGAGTTCATCCGGCGGCAGCGTCGCCGGATCGGGCGAGATGAGGTTGCCTTCGTCATCCCAAATGCCACCCGGAACGACCGGCAGGTCGCCATTGCGGCGCACGATGGATTGCGGCGCATCGATACCCTTCCGCCGGAAGGCATCGCGCAACGACGTCCACTGCGCATCGACTTCCCCACGCATTTCGGGCCAGTCGTACATTGGCAAAGCCGCAATCAATTCGCTCATGCCGATATCAAACCACGAAGTCCGGAGAAAGGATCGCAAAAACGCGGCGCCCAATCAGAATTGGCCGACACGGTATCCACGCTATCCGCGGATGCTATTCCTTGGGCGGTTCGGCCGGGACCGGCACCGTGCCAAGCCCATTGATGTTGCGCGCCCTGACGCGCGGCTTGAACGCCCTGCCCGGCTCGGGGGCGCGCCGCAGAACCGGGTGCACGATCGGCTCCTTGGCCTTGAAGGCATAGGCTTTGACCAGCGCGAAATAGTTCGGGTAGGCATAGCCATTGTTCATCCGCAGCCAATCCTCGCGCCGGTCACGGAACAGCTTCGGCAGCCGGTACCAGGCGATGGTCGGGCTCTTGTGATGGACAAAATGCAGATTGTTGTTGAGGAACAGGAGCGACAGCGGCGAGCGCTCGACAATCACCGTGCGGCCTTCCGGATGCTCCGACCACTGATGCTCGGCATAGGTGCGGATCGAGATCAGCGACTGGCCGAGCCAGACCGGCACCAGCACATAGAGCCAAACCGGCATGCCGAACCCGAACTGTACGACCGGCAGCACCACGACAAGGCCGATCGCATGCAGCAGCCAGGCCTTGCGGATCGCCTTGTCTCCGGCGATCGCTTGCTTGGCGTCATCGATGAGGAAGCCGATGCAGGACAGCCATGGTCCAAGCACGAGGCGACCGGCCATGGTGTTGTTGATCTTCAGTACGAATTTCATCAGCGGCGGCAATTCTTCGTGATGCCACAGAGCCTTATAGTAGCTCTCGGGATCGTCCAGCGGATCGGTCAGCCGCTCGTCCGCATGGTGACGCAGATGAATGGTCTTGAAGCGGCGGAACGGCCAGGCAAGGCCGATCGGCAGGAAGACGAAGGCTTCGTTGACGAGGGCGTTGCGGGTCGGGTGACCGTGCAGCACTTCATGCATGATCGAGGACTGCAGAGCCAGTGTAACGGCCATAACGATAAGAGCCAGGATGGGATAGGATGGCCAGAGGAAGAGACCGGCGGCGAACCATGTGCCGTAGCAAAAGAATGCGAGAACCACGGTCGGCCATTCGATGGCCGGTCTGCTGCTTCGCCGAATGCTCTTGCCAGTCATGCTATCGACCACTGTCCCTCAGTTGCCGGAACCCCAACTGGTTCCTGACAGCATTGTGTCAGGAGAAGTGATTCCACTCAACGCGACAAAGTGCACAAAATGTTGCGATTGCGCATTTTTGACCGCATATGTTGCACATTGTGAACAGACTTAGGGATTCGTTTACGCCTCAAGCGCCTATTCACTTGGCTCGAGCGCAAATTTTTTCCTCCAGAAGACAGGAGCAAAGGCATGGACAAGCGCGATCTGTCGACGATCTTCCGGGAGCGTCTGAAGCTCCTCCTGACAAGATCCGACCTCAACCAGTCGGCCTTCGCGTCAGCAGTCGGCATCGATCGATCGGCGCTGTCGCAACTGATGTCGGGCGCCTCGACGCGCCTGCCGCGCGCTGAAACGCTGCTCAACATCGCCGCCGAATTCAAGGTGTCACTGGATTGGCTGCTTGGCCTCAGCCAGGACGAAGGCGTGACCGGCGAAATCCGCGAAAGCCTCGAGATCGAGGAAGCGCCCGACGGCTTCGACCGCACGCTGCTGGCAAAATGGTTCGCTGAAGCGGCCGGCACCAAGATCCGTTATGTGCCGGCCGGCATTCCCGATCTCCTGCGCACTCGCGCGCTCGTCGACTACGAAGCCAACATCACCAACAGGAGCCGCCTGGCGCAGGCCAGCGAGACGCAATACCGCATCGAATACAACCGGCGTCCGGAAACCGACATGGAAGTCTGCATGCCGCGCCACACGCTGGAGATTTTCGCCCGCGGCCTCGGTGTGTGGGACCGTTTCCCGGCGGCCGACCGCCAGCAGCAACTTGCCCATATGGCGACGCTGCTCGACGACCTCTATCCGACCTTCCGCCTGTTCCTTTACGACGGCCGCATGCGCTATTCCATCCCGCTCACCATCTTCGGCCCCTATCGCGCCGCCATCTATGTCGGCGACATGTATGTGGTGCTGAACGCCACCCAGCCCGTCCAGGCCCTGACCCGACATTTCGACAATCTGATCCGCGCCGCCGACATCAACCCGCACGAAGCGGCCGCCTTCGCACGCAATCTGGCCAGCATGTCGTTCGCATCAGGCACTGTCTGAGCGCGCTTGGGATACTGCTGGATCGTCCGACCCGCCTCCATGCCTGCCATTCCGACGTCGCAATTTGATTGACTAGACATAAAGACTTCTTTATATCCTTATTCGAATTCCAGGACATGAAAGCCAATCCGATGACGACGACCAATCCGATCGATGCCCTGCTGGCTGAAAAGGGTGTGCTGCTGGCCGATGGCGCCACGGGCACCAATTTGTTCGCCATGGGTCTGGAGGCTGGCGAGGCGCCGGAACTGCTAAACGAAACCGCGCCCGACACCATCACCCGCCTGCACCAGAATTTCGTCGACGCCGGCGCCGACATCATCCTGACCAACTCCTTCGGCGGCACCCGCCACCGGCTCAAGCTGCACCATGCGCAGGATCGTGTGCATGCGCTGAACAAGCGCGCGGCCGAGATTGCGCGGGCCGTTGCCGACAAGGCCAGCCGCAAGGTGATCGTCGCCGGCTCGGTCGGCCCGACCGGCGAATTGCTGGTGCCGCTTGGCGCCATGACCTATGACGAGGCGGTCGACGCCTTCGCCGAGCAGATCGAGGGTCTCAAGGAAGGTGGCGCCGAAGTCGCCTGGATCGAGACGATGTCCGCTCCCGACGAGATCCGCGCCGCTGCCGAAGCCGCCATCCGCGCCGGCATGCCCTACACCTATACCGGCTCCTTCGACACCGCCGGCCGCACCATGATGGGCCTGCTGCCGAAGGATATCCACGGCGTCGCCGATGGCCTGTCGCAAGCCCCGCTCGGCGTTGGCGCCAATTGCGGTGTCGGTGCCTCCGACATTCTGGCCTCGCTGCTCGACATGACCGAGGCGAAGCCGGAGGCGACCGTCATCGTCAAGGGCAATTGCGGAATCCCGGAATTCCGTGGCACCGAGATCCACTATTCCGGCACGCCGGAATTGATGGCAGACTATGTCCGCCTCGCCGTGGATGGCGGCGCCAAGATCATCGGCGGCTGCTGCGGCACCTCGTTTCAGCATCTTGCCGCGATGCGCAAGGCACTCGACGCCCACACCAAAGCGGCTCGTCCGACGGTCGAAAAAATCGTCGAGCGCATCGGCCCGATGCGCAACAAGGTGGCGACGGCAAACACGGCCGAGACTAGCGAAGCCCGCCGCGAGCGGCGGCGCACCCGCGCCTGACGCGATTTCTTTTTCGGTTATTCGCTGCTGTCGGCGTAGCTCGACTGCGCCGACCTGAAATCGACGACATTGTCGCCGCGCATTGTTGCAAGCGCACCCGATGCGGCGGGATCAGAAATGTGCTCCAGCATGGCGCCGAAGCGGTCGTTGGTCAGTGCCGACATGGCGGTGTGACGGGCCTGCGCGACATCATCGCTGATGCGTCTGGATTCGGCTGACGGGGCTGACGAAACCGCCGAAGCATCCCGTGCCGGCGGAGTAGAGTTGGCGATGGTTCTGATCTGCAATTCGGGCTCCCTCAAGCCTTAGACATGACCGGTGTAGCGAGAGGAAATTGCGATCCGGTACCGGAAATGCAGCGCAATTTAATGATCCAGCGCGCTGCCCTAGGATCTGTTGAGATTCAGGTCAGGCCGAGCCGAAAACAGTGACTTTCGAGAACCGGAGCGGAGCGTACTCAAGTACGTGAGCACCGGAAGCGCAGGAAGACACTGTTTGCAGGCCGGCATCACCTGAATATCGACAGATCCGAAAAGAGGCCGGCAAGGGAAAGTATCCCTCGCCGGCCTGCCTCACCCGCCCGTGGGCCGGTTATCAGAACGATCCCATCATCTGAAAGAAACCGGCCGTCATCGCCACTACCGGTTGCCGCCCAGCGCCGAGGCAAGGCGCACAAGCGAAAGGAACTCGGACCTGTACCCAAACGGGTCGGCTCCTCGGGCCGCAGTGGCAATCTCCATGATCTTGTCGTAGCCGAACTTCGCGGTCGCATCCTCGTCGCGCAGCTTCTGGCCGAAGGCCGCCACCGCGACGGAGAAACGCTGGTCGGTGCTCGCCTGGTCGAAGGACGCCACCTCGTTGGCCGAGGTCACCGGCGTGGTGATCAGCTTCGAGACGTCCTCGTTCGGCAGCTTGTAGCGGATCTTGACGAAGGCATATTCGTCCGCATTGGCAACGCCGCCATTGTTCACCGTGGCCTGGCCATAGCGTAGCGGATCGATCTGCTCGCCACCACCGCCCTTGGGCGTGATCTCATAGATCGCGGTGACCGAATGCCCCGAGCCGATATCGCCGGCATCGACGCGGTCATTGTTGAAATCCTCGCGGTTGAGCGCCCGGCTCTCGTAGCCGATCAGTCGATATTCGGAGACCTTGTCCGGGTTGAACTCGACCTGGATCTTCACATCCTTGGCGATGGTAAACAACGTCGAAGAAGCGTCCTCGACCAGCACCTTCTCGGCCTCGGCCAGCGTGTCGATATAAGCGGCGGTGCCGTTGCCGTTCTGGGCAATGGTCTGCATCATCTCATCGTTCAGATTGCCGCGGCCGAAGCCGAACACCGACAGGAACACGCCGGTCTTGCGCTCGCTCTCGATCAGCCGCTTCAGGTCGTCGTCATCGGTCTGGCCGACATTGAAGTCGCCGTCGGTGGCAAGCATCACCCGGTTGACGCCGTCCTTGATGAAGGACTGCTGAGCAAGCTTATAGGCTTCCTTGATGCCGGCCTCACCTGCCGTCGAGCCACCGGGTTGCAGATTATCGATGGCATTGAGGATCTTGTCCTTCTCGGCAACCTTTGTCGGCATCAGCACGGTGCCGGCGTCACCCGCATAGGTGACGATCGAGATGGTGTCGTCGGTCTTCAGCTTGCTGACCAGCAGCCGGAATGCCGACTTGAGCAGCGGCAGCTTGTCCGGTTCGTCCATCGAGCCCGACACGTCGATCAGGAAGACCAAATTGGCCTTCGGCTGCTCGGTCGGCTTGATGTCGAAACCCTTGATGGCGACATGCATCAGCTTGGTGTGCGTGTTCCACGGCGTCGGCATGACGCTGACTGTCGAGTTGAACGGCGTCGATGCCGAGTCCGGCCCCTTCCAGTCATAGGGGAAGTAATTGATCATCTCCTCGACGCGGACCGTATCGGCCTGCGGCAGGTAGCCCTGCTTCAGCGAGCCGCGCACGAAGGAATAGGAAGCGGTGTCGACATCGATCGAGAAGGTCGAGACCGGGTCTTCCAATGCGGCGTGCACCGGATTGGTCTTGAAATCCTGGACGCGGTCGTGGTTTTCCTCCTGCGGCGCGATCTGGTCGGCCGGGATGGCCGCCAGCTGCTGCGGGGCCACAAGCCTGGACTCAGCTCCCTGGACGCGACTGGCCCGCGCCGCATCAGGCGCGCTTGGCATGAGACCGGCAATCTCACCGCTGGGTGCAGGGGCCGGCCTGGAAGCTGGCAAAGTCCCATACTCCATCTCCTTGCCGCTGTAGGTCTTCAGGTCAAACTTCGACGATACAGTGGGGCTCACCGGCGCGTTCGGTTGTGCTGCGCCACCGGCGGCAGTCGATTCGGATTTCGGCGTCGCGGCCGACGCAAGGGCGTCGCTGGCGTCGCGGCTTTCCACATCCGCGTTGGCCTTCTTGTCCTTGGCCGGCGCGGTGGTCACGGCCGGCTCGTTGACGGCCTGATCTCCCGGTGCCTGCTTGGCCAATGGCTTCAGTGTCGCCGGCTTGTCGGCCAGCGTCTCGGTGATCTTCTCGTCGCCGCCGAACGGCGATAGCTGTTCCCCCAGCATATGGAAGGTGGCGTATCCGGCGATCGGCAGGGCGACGAGCCCGGCAATGGCCGGCGTGGCAATGAGTTTCTTTTGCATGATCTCGCTCCAGAGCTTTTGTGCTCGCTCTGTGAGACGAAGGCCGCCGACCGATCCTTGGGTGACAGCGGAAATATTCTGCTGGTCATAAGCGCGTAGGGCGGCCTCGAAGGCTCGCGCCTTCGCGCTCTCGCCGGGTGCGGGTAGTGCTGCATCGCGCAGCTTTCTGAGTTCGTTGTCGTCGACCATGGTCACACTTCCCCGGCTGAACGCATCACCGTCTTCAGCCGTTTCTTCGCTTCATGGATGTGCCAGGAAACCGTCGTCTCCGAGATCGCCATCGCCTCGGCGGCGGCCGCGTGGCTCAAGCCTTCGCCATAGACAAGCATCACGGCATCGCGCTGCTTGTCGGGCAATTGCCGCACCGCCCCCCACAGCGCCTCGGCGGGGTCTTCGCTCTCGGCCGGGGCCTCGCCCGAAATCAGCGCATGGACGCCATAAGCCTCGGTCTTGACGGTCTCGCGCGCGGTCTTGCGCATCAGGTCGCGCGCGGCGTTCATCGTCATGGTATAGAGCCATGTCGTGAACGCGCCGCCGCCGCGATAATCGCGGATCGCCTTGCCGAGCCGGACGCAGACTTCTTGGGCGATGTCCTCGGCATCCGCCTTCCTGCCGCACCAGCGATAGGCGGCGCGATAGACGAAGTCGTAGTGACGCTCCAGCAACTTGCCGAAGGCCCCCCTGTCTCCGCCCTTCGCCCGCCCGATCAGCTCGGCGTCGGAGGCTTCGCTCTCATCCAGCATCATCGCCATCATTTGCCTGTTGGACGAAGGCTAATGGCTAATCCTTGGGGTGATGGAAAGATTTTTTCGAATTGGGACTTTTGCGGCTGGGGGCGGATTGAGATTCAGGTCAGGCCGGCCTCACCTGAATGTCAACATGCCTGGCCCGCCGCCCAGCCCGACGACCATGCCCATTGGAAATTATAACCGCCGAGCCAGCCGGTGACGTCGACGACTTCGCCGATGAAGAACAGACCAGGTATCGATTTCGCCTGCATCGTCTTCTGGTCGAGGCCGTGGGTGTCTACCCCGCCAAGCGTCACTTCGGCCGTCCGGTAGCCTTCCGAACCGGCTGGCTTGATGCGCCAGTCGTTGACCGCGGCCTCGACGGTTTTGATGTGGGCCTCGGAAAGACCGGCGAGGTTGCCGTCGAGCCCGGTTCGCTCGGCTATCGCCTGGGCCAGCCGTTTCGGCAAATGATTTGCAAGCACGGTCTGAACCGCTTGCCGGCCATTGTCACGCTTGGCGGCGCGGACGAGCTCAGCCACATCCACGCCCGGCAGCATGGCGATGCGGATTTCATCACCCTCGCGCCAATAGGAGGAGATTTGCAGGATGGAGGGCCCGCTGACACCGCGATGCGTGAACAGCATCGCCTCGGAAAACCGCATCTTGCCGCAGGCAATCTCGGCGTCGACGGCGTTTCCGGCCAGGGGCGAAAGTCGCTCGAGCGTCTTTGCATCGAAGGTCAGCGGCACCAGGGCAGGTCGTGTTTCGACGATGGCAAGGCCAAACCGTTCGGCAAGCTCGTAGCCGAAGCCCGTCGCGCCCATCTTGGGGATCGACTTGCCACCACAGGCCACGACCAGGGACTGGCAAGAGACCGCGCCGGTGGAGAGCGTGAGTTCGAACCCTTGCTCGGTTTTGCCGACCGTCTCAACGCGGGTCGACAATACCAGCTCGGCGCCCCTGCCCCGCATCTCCGAAACCAGCATGTCGATGATCTGGCGCGCGGAGCCGTCACAAAACAGCTGCCCCAGTGTCTTCTGGTGATAGGCAATGCCGTGGCGTTCGACGAGCACGATGAAGTCGCGCTGCGTATAGCGGCTGAGCGCCGAGATGCAGAAATGCGGATTCCTCGAGATAAAATTCTTCGGGCTCGCATGGATGTTGGTGAAATTGCACCGGCCGCCGCCTGAGATACGGATCTTTTCGCCAGGTGCCGCCGCATGATCGAGGATCAGCACCGAACGGCCGCGCTTGGCGGCCTCCAGGGCGCACATCATTCCGGCGGCGCCGGCGCCGATGATCACGACATCATAGGATTGCATCAGGCTGATCGTTCCCGCATGACCCCGCGCCGCACTAGCCGGGCGAGCCGCTCATTCGGCCCTGATACCTCCAATGTGCCGCGCGGCCAACAGGGTGGCGAAGGCTCAGACCAGCGTTTCTGCGAACAAGTCAGTCAATCGCTTCCAATGCCGCTCGGCGCCGGCTGCGTTGAAGACGCCATGGTCGGGCACGCACCAGCCATGCGCTATGCCGACATAATTCTCGATCGCGTGGTCGACTTCAGCATTCCGCAGTGCCTCTTCCAGCCGCGTCGACTGCTCCGGCGGAAAGCTCCGGTCGACGCCCGCCATGCCGACATAGACGCGCGCTTTGATGGAGGCCGCCTTGCGGTGGGGGCTGTCGGCGGCATCGCTGGCGAGATTGCCGCCATGGAAACTGGCGGCGGCCTTGATCGTGTCTGGATACGTCGCAGCGGCGTTGAGCGCCCGCGCTCCGCCCATGCAATAACCGACGGTGCCGATCGGCCCGGTGACGCCTTCGGCGGACATTGCCTCGAGAAACGCGCTGCTGTCGCTGATGGTCATCTCCTGCGTCGTGCCGGTGACCAGCGCCATCAGCGCCGCCTTGGTCTTTTCCTCGGCAAAGGCGGTCTTGGCATCGAACGGCCCGTAAGGCGCATTGCGATAGAAGAGGTCCGGCACCAGCACCGCATAGCCCTCGCCCGCCAGCCGTTCCGCCATTTGGTCAAGCGCCGGCCGTGGACCGAAAGCGTCCTGATAGAGGATGATGCCAGCTTTGGCTGGAGAGACCTTGGCCGAGCGGAACAGGCCAGCCTTCGCCACGCCGTCACGGGTCTTGATCTGAAGGTCCTGCTTCGCCATTGCCTGCTCCGTTGATCAGATGGGCGATACATATCCGCGCAAGCGGCCACGGCAAGGCAGTTGCCTGAGGCCGCCAGTCAACATTTCGTGGGATCGCGTGACGCGCTAAAGACCAGCGAATGCAGCCATATGGAAGGCCTGAACCTCTGCCGGATAGCGGTAGCTTGTGCCATAGGGGCAGGCATTGCGGTCAAGGCAACCGCCAGTACGGCACGACCCGCCATTCGCCCCGCGCACATGGGTCAGGCAGGGCTGGCAGGCGAATCCTTCCGTGGAATAGGCATCGACCGGACAGGATTTCAGACAGGGTTTGTCGACGCATGTGTCGCAGAGATGGATCGCCTCGCGAGGCTCCGGAAGCGCTACCTCCTCCTCGAACAGCAACGCCCCGCGATAGGCATGCCACAGTCCGTATTGTGGATGCATGAGGATGCCGAGCGGCGACGGCTTCAGCCCCTCCGCCCGAACAGCCCATTGCTGGAACGGCAGGTAAGGCTTCTCCGACGGCGAAACAGCGCGCGCGCCAAACTTTTCAGCCACAGCGCCAATCACCTGCCGCGACCAGGTGTCGAGCGGATTGGCGATCACCTTTGGCTGCTGCCGCCGCCAGCGCAGGAAATGCGGCCTGGGTGCCGCACCCGCCTGCCCTACCAGCAGGACGGACTTTGCCGGCGCGCCCGAGGCGCCATTAGGGGCACCGTCGTGAGGGGGAAAAAGAAAGCCGCCACGCAGGATGAGGCCGTTGGCGCCAAGCGCGGCCGTGATCTCCTCGATCATGCCGCGCACGCAAATCATCCCTTCTTGTCCGGATCGGAGAAGGCGCTCCGCCAGACTTCCTTGTGGATGATGTTGGCGACTTTAGCCCCGCCTGAGTCGGGCTCCTTTCAGGTGAAGGCGTCGGGCATCGACCCCTTCTTCTTGGCGATGAAGTCCTTCAGGGCTTCGTCGATGCCTTCATCAAGGTGCGGCGCCTCGTAAGTCTCCAGCCAGCGCCGCGCCAGATCGTTGGCGCGCTGCGGCGCGGTCTTCTGACCCTCGGCCAGCCACTGCTCATAGGAGTTGTTGTCGGCGATCGACGAGCGGTAGAAGGCGGTCTGGAAATTGGCCTGTGTGTGGTCGCAACCGAGATAATGGCTGCCCGGACCGACCTGGCGGATGGCGTCCATCGCCTGGCCGTTTTCCGAAAGATCGACGCCTTCGGAGAATTTTTGGGTCATGCCGAGCTGGTCGATATCCATCATGAATTTTTCGTAGCAGGACGCCAGGCCGCCTTCGAGCCAGCCAGCCGAATGCAGCACGAAGTTGGTGCCGGCGAGAATGGTCGAGTTCAGCGTGTTGGCGCTCTCATAGGCTGCCTGCGCGTCCGGGACTTTCGAGGCGCAGAGCGAGCCGCCGGTGCGGAACGGTAAGCCGAGACGGCGTGCGAGTTGTGCCGCGCCATAGGAGACCAGCGACGGCTCCGGAGTGCCGAAGGTCGGCGCGCCCGACTGCATGGAGATCGAAGAGGCGAAGGTGCCGAACAGCACCGGCGCGCCCGGACGGATCAGCTGTGTGAATGAGGCGCCGGCCAGCACTTCGGCCAGGACCTGCGTCAGCGTGCCGGCGACCGTCACCGGGCTCATCGCGCCGGCGAGGATGAACGGCGTGACGATGCAGGCCTGGTTATGACGCGAATAGACCTTCAGGGCGCCCAGCATGGTCTCGTCGAACACCATCGGCGAATTGGCGTTGATCAGGCTGGTCAGCACGGTGTTGTTCTCGACGAAGTCGTCGCCGAAGACGAGCTTGGCCATCGCCACCGTGTCCTCGGCGCGCTCCGGCGCGGTCACCGAACCCATGAACGGCTTGTCGGAATATTTGATGTGCGCGTAGACCATGTCGAGATGGCGCTTGTTGACCGGCACGTCGACCGGCTCGCACACCGTGCCGCCCGAATGGTGGATCGACGGCGCCATATAGGCGAGCTTCACGAAATTCTGGAAATCCTCGATCGTCGCATAGCGCCTGACGCCGTCGAGATCGCGCACGAAGGGCGGACCATAGACCGGCGCGAACACGGTCGCATTGCCGCCGATCTGCACCGAGCGTTCTGAATTGCGGGCATGCTGGGTGTAGACGGAGGGCGCGGTCTTCAAGAGCGAACGGCAGAGCCCCTTGGGAAAATGCACGCGCTCGCCCTTGACGTCGGCGCCGGCCTCTTTCCACAGCTGCAACGCTTCCGCGTCATCGCGGAAAATAATGCCGATCTCTTCCAGCACCGTGTCGGTGTTCTTCTCGATCAGCGCCAGGCCTTCCTCGTTCAGCACCTCGTAGACGTTGATCTTGCGCTTGATGTAGGTGAGCTGTGTGCCGGGGCCGCCGCCGGAACGCGCCGCGCGCCTTGCCGCCGCTCCGCCGCTGGCGCCGCGCCCACGCCGCGCGTTGGACGCTTCCTGGTCGACTGCCGCGTGTTCGCTCATGATCGCTCTTCCCTGAATATGGCCTGCCTGACGATGGCCGGTCCGTAACCGTTGCGGCCGCATGGCGCGGCTTTCGCCGGATCGTAGCCAAGCACCCTATTCGAAACGGCCCGTCCGCGCCAACGCCTGTCGCAAAATCGACAAGAAATCCGATAGATTTTCCAGTCGCTTTCCTTTTGCGGGAAGTCGCAAATCAGCTATGGATACCCGCCCGTTGCGGGTTAGGTATGAACGCCATTATTTTGTGCCTTGCGACACAGTCGCGATGCCGTGAGGAGCTGGATTAAAATGTCCGACGACGAGATCATCCTTTCCGAACTTTCCGACGACGAGTTGGTGCAGCAGATGCACGACGATCTCTATGACGGTCTGAAGGAAGAAATCGAGGAAGGCACGCGCATCCTGCTCGATCGCGGCTGGGTGCCCTACAAGGTGCTGACCGAGGCGCTGGTCGAAGGCATGCGTATCGTCGGCGAGGATTTTCGCGACGGCATCCTGTTCGTTCCCGAAGTGCTGTTGTCGGCCAATGCGATGAAGGCCGGTATGTTCATCCTGCGCCCGCTGCTCGCCGCCACCGGCGCGCCGAAACAGGGCAAGATGGTGATCGGCACCGTCAAGGGCGACATCCACGACATCGGCAAGAACCTCGTCGGCATGATGATGGAGGGTGCTGGCTTCGACGTCATCGACCTCGGCATCAACAACGCGGTCGAGAAGTATCTCGATGCGATCGAGCAGCACCAGCCCGACATCATCGGCATGTCGGCGCTGCTCACCACCACCATGCCCTACATGAAGGTCGTCATCGACACGATGAAGGAAAAAGGCATTCGCGACGACTATGTCGTGCTGGTCGGCGGCGCGCCGCTCAACGAGGAATTCGGCAAGGCCGTCGGCGCCGACGCCTATTGCCGCGACGCCGCGGTGGCGGTCGAGACCGCCAAGGACTTCATGAAACGCAAGCACAACGTCCGTGCTTCGGCCTGATTGGACAATCCGGCATGGACAATAGAAAAAGCCGCGCCTTGCAGCGCGGCTTTTTTGTTCCCAGATGATGGGAAGGCCGCTCGCGGATCAGGGCTTGGTGACGGTGTCCTTGACCGCCCTGGCCGTCGATTTGACGTCCTTGCCGACGCCGCGGACGGTGTTCGCGCAAGCCGTAAGGGCCAGGACGCTGGCAAGAATGGCAATCGGTGCGATGCGTAGCAGTTTCATGGACCGTGTCTCCCTCAATAGATAAATTAGCTTACAGCAACGAAGCTCGGCTTGACTGATCCCATGGCCAAAACACAGAAAACGAAGCCGAATCAAAGCGACAGGCTGCTCGTCATCGCCTGCGGGATGATTGCGCGCGAGGTGTTGGCCGTCAAGGAACGGCTCGGGCTGGATCACCTCGAATTGACGTGTTTGCCGGCGGAATTTCATTTCTATCCCGACCGCATCGCGCCGGCCATGGACAAGGCGATCGAAAAGGCCAAGGCGGAGGGTTACGAGCACATCTTCGTCGGCTATGCCGATTGCGGCACTGGCGGCGTGCTTGACCGCGTGTTGGAGAAGCATGGCGTCGAGCGCATGGCCGGCCCGCATTGCTTCGCCTTCTATCAAGGCATGGAGGCCTATGCGAAGGTCGGCGACGACGACATGATGTCGTTCTACATGACGGACTTCCTGTGCCGTCAATTCGATGCCTTCTTCATGAAGCCGCTCGGCCTGGACAAGCACCCGGAGCTGATCAAGGACTATTTCGGCAACTACCAGAAGCTGATCTATCTGGCGCAGACCGATGATCCGGAGCTCGACAAGGTCGCGGAAAAGGCCGCGGCCCTGCTTGGCCTTGCCTATGAGCGCCGCTCCACCGGTTTTGGCGACCTGACGCCAGGCCTGGCGCGGGCGGCCGCGAACGCCTGACGGCTCAGGTCCCGTCTTCGGCCGCCAGCGCCGCCAGCACGTCGGCAAAACTTTTCCTGCAGGCAAAGCCCAGCCTGTCCCTCGCCCGTGACGCGTCATAGACCCGGTCGATCGAGGAAAACATCGTCCAGCCTTTGCGCGCATAAAGTGCCGGAAATTCGGGAAAATAACGCGCCACGACCGATGGAGCGTCCGCGATCAAATCCGCGCAATCTCCGGGCTGGAACGGCGTTGGCGCACAGACGATGAAGATGTCGAAGCCGAGCTCCGGTGCCTTCTCCAATGCCGCGACATGCGCCTGCGCCGCGTCGTCCACCGTCATCCGCCGAAACAGCAGTTCGTTCGCCTTGGTGTTGGCGTCCGACTGCTCGATCGCATGCGCCATGTCGTCGGGCTCGGGGAAGAAACGTGCCGTGCGCAGCACCACCACCGGCAGCCCGTGCCGGAGGTGGTAGAGACGGCAGAGATGCTCGGCGGAGAGCTTGGTCACCCCATAGATGTTGCGCGGCTCGGGCGACATCGCCTCCGTCAGCCATGCCGCCTTGCGTGCACCACCCTTGAAGCCGTCGCGTATCGCCTGCGAGATCATCAGCGAGGTCGTTGACGTGAAGACGAAGCGTTGCACATTGGCCGCCACCGCCGCGTCGAGCAGGTTTAGCGTGCCTTGCACATTGGCCGCGATGAAATCGCTGTTGGCGTGGCTTTCTATGTTGGGCTTGTGTAGCGCACCGCTGTGAATGATGGCCTCTATCCGGTTTTCCCCGACGGCACGCATGACGAGATCGCGGTCGGCAATCGAACCGACGATCCGCGTTTCGGCCGATGGAACGGGATCGATCCCGATCACCTCATGTCCAATCCCGCGCAGGAGCGGCGCCAACGCGCTTCCCAGCCAACCCGACGACCCCGTGAGCAAGATTCGCATTCGTCACACCATGAATTTCGACCGTGACGCTGTTAAGCACGGATGACAGGCGCCAGCGACCCGGTAAGTTATGCCCCAGACAAAAACAGGGAATCCTTTGATGAACCTCCCCCCCTTGCTTGCCGTTGTCGGCCTGCTCTGCTGCACTTTGCCCGCCCTTGCCGACGGTCAGGTGCAGAAACTGATCACCGCCGCCGACAAGGCGCGGCTCGACAAATATGGCGATACCCGCAAGGCGGCGCTCGCCGAGGCAAAGGCGGGCAAACCCGCCGAGCTCAAGCAACTCGACACGCTGCTGGGCAAGCCGCTGGTCGCCTTCTCCGACAAGGATCTCACTGGCAATTGGCGGTGCCGCACGATCAAGGTCGGCGGACCGAGCCCGCTCGTCATCTATGGCTGGTTCAAATGCAGGGTCACCGATGATGGCTCCGGTTGGCGGCTGGAAAAGATCAGCGGTTCGCAACGCACCCAGGGCCGCTTCTTCGACGACGGCGACAAGCGCTCGATCTATCTTGGCTCCGGCTCCGTCAACGACGACCGGGCAAAGCCCTATGGCAGCGGTCTGCAAACCGACCAGGTCGGTTACGCCTTCCGCAACAGCGCCAAGGAATGGCGCATCGAATTCCCCGCCCCCTACTACGAATCGAAGCTCGACATCATGGAGTTCAAGCGCTGACCGGCGTCTTCATGCCCTGGCAAGGCTTCCGGCATACCAAGGATTAACCCGCCTACCCTAAGGTCCGGCCACGTCAGCCGGTCCTTGGAGTATGGCAAGATCAATGGCAGCGTCGCGACGTTCGATCCCGGGCTGCCGTCGAAACAATGGTACCACCCAACGATCTGGCTCTACGTCTGGACAGGGGCTGAGAACCGGCATCTGATAACGCATCCAGCGTCGGGAACAGCGCAAACTTCGCCGCCATTCCTGCTGCATCGCCCCCGTCGCGACATGGGTCGCAACGAATAAACCCGCCTTTCATTTTACGACATCCAAATGCGTCGCTTTTGAATGCGCGCGCGTCGTCCCATAACAAGCAGCCTTACGACGCTTGCGGCAATGCTCGGAATATCGAGGAGCGAGAATTCATGGCCGATCTTATCGTCGTCTACTGGCGCGACATCCCTGCCCAGGTCATCGTTAGGAAAGGCCGGCAGAACGCCAAGCGCGAATTGCCGTTGCGCTTCACCGAAGCGATCGACATGTGTGCCATGCGCACCGGCGCCGGTGGCACCGACAACTATCTCGCCGAATGGCGCAAGGCCGAACCGGTTCCGGTCGGTGACGATCTCGAAGCCGAGGTCGAAAAAGCATTCCACGAGCTCGACACGAAATACGACCGCGAGCGGCTGGTCGCTCTGGTCAAGGCGGGCGGAAAAGAAAATGTCTGACGAGAACCCGGCGGTTACCCAGGCCACGCTGGTCAAGAAGGCCGCGCCGAAATCCGACTACAAGCCGGCCGACGTGTCGCCGCAGCGCCGCGTGCAGCGCTCGTTCGCGGTGAGACTATGGTCTGTTCGGCACTCGCGATTGCTCGAATGGTTTTATGCGCGTTTTGCCGACACGTTCCTGCTGCTGCATCCCTTGTGGAAGGGCATCGGTTATGGCCGTGTCGAGGCTCCAATCAAATTCGTTGAAAAGCGCGTCAAGGGCTTCATGTTCGACTGCCGCATGTGCGGCCAGTGCATCCTGTCCTCGACCGGCATGTCGTGCCCGATGAATTGCCCCAAGCAGTTGCGCAACGGCCCCTGCGGCGGCGTGCGCGCCAACGGCAATTGCGAGGTCGAGCCCGATATGCCCTGCGTCTGGGTCAAGGCCTGGGAAGGTTCGCAGAACATGGTCAACTCCGACAGGATTCTCACCGTGCAGAAGCCGGTAGACCAGTCGTTGCGCGAAACTTCGGCCTGGCTGCGGGTGACTGCGCAGGCCGCGGCAGCCCGTGAAGCCGCCGCTGCCGCGAAGACCGGAGCCTCCGCATGATCGGCCGCCAGCTCGATGAAAATCCGGCCGGCATCCATTTGCCGCTCGATCCCCTGCCCGGCCACACCTCGCGCGGCCGGCTGGAGCGCGTGCTCAGGCGCGGCGAATTCGCGGTGACCACCGAGCTCAACCCACCCGACAGCGCCGACCCCGAGGATGTCTACAACAGGGCGAAGATATTCGACGGCTGGGTCGATGCCATCAACGCGGTCGATGCGTCCGGCGCCAATTGCCATATGTCCTCGGTCGGTATTTGTGCACTGCTGACTCGCATGGGCTACGCCCCAATCATGCAGATCGCCTGCCGCGACAAGAACCGTATCGCCATCCAGGGCGATGTGCTGGGCGGTGCCGCAATGGGCGTCGCCAACATGCTGTGCCTGACCGGCGACGGCGTGCAGGCCGGCGACCAGCCGGGCGCCAAGCCGGTGTTCGATCTCGATTCCATGTCGCTGCTGGAGACCTGCCGCATCATGCGTGACAACGGCAAGTTTCTGTCCGGCCGCAAGCTGACGACGCCCCCGCAGCTGTTCCTGGGCGCTGCCGTCAATCCGTTCGCGCCGCCCTTCGACTTTCGCCCGATCCATCTCGGCAAGAAGATCGCCGCCGGCGCGCAGTTCGTGCAGACGCAGTACTGCTTCGACGTGCCGATGTTCAAGACCTTCATGCAGAAGGCCCGCGATCTCGGCCATACCGAAAAGGTGTTCATCCTGTGCGGGGTCGGCCCCTTGGCCTCGGCCAAGACGGCAAAATGGATCCGCTCCAACGTGCCCGGTATCCATATCCCTGACGCCATCATCAAGCGGCTGGAAGGCGCCCAGGACCAGAAGAAGGAAGGCAAGCAGCTCTGCACCGACATCATCAACGAGGTGAAGGAAATTCCCGGCGTCTCTGGCATCCACGTGATGGCCTATCGCCAGGAGGAATATGTCGCCGAGATCGTCGATGAATCGGGTGTGCTGAAGGGCCGCCAGCCATGGAAGCGTGAGATCCGCCGCGACGACCAGATGGTCGCCGACCGGCTGGACCACATCCTGCACGACGAGATTACCGAAACCCAGGTGGATATGGTGAAGACCGCGCATTGACCCGCGCGGAACGACCACCATTCGCTTGATCGACAAGAGATAACGATATAAAGAACTCTTTATATCACGACGGAGAGATTTCATGACCCGGACCATCGTTGCCTCGGCGACACGAGAAATCATCATCGGCTTCGACCAGCCCTTCTGCGTGATCGGCGAACGCATCAACCCGACCGGCCGCAAGAAGCTCGCCGCCGAGATGGTGGTTGGCAATTTCGAGACCGTCATCAAGGACGCGCTGGAGCAGGCCGCCTGCGGCGCCACCATGCTCGACGTCAATGCCGGCGTCACTTCGGTCAACCCGAACGAAACCGAACCTGGTCTTTTGGTGCAGACGCTGGAAATCGTCCAGGGCCTGGTCGACCTGCCGCTGTCGATCGACAGTTCCGTCAGCGCCGCGATCGAAGCCGCGCTGAAGGTCGCCAAGGGCCGGCCGCTGGTCAACTCCGTCACCGGCGAGGAGGAAAAACTCGAAGCCATCCTGCCGCTGGTCAAAAAATACAACGTGCCCGTCGTCGCCATCTCCAACGACGAAACCGGCATTTCGATGGACCCGGACGTGCGCTTCGCCGTCGCCAAGAAGATCGTGCAGCGCTGCGCCGATTTCGGCATCCCGGCGCACGACGTCGTCGTCGACCCGCTGGTCATGCCGATCGGGGCGCTTGGCGATGCCGGCCGCCAGGTGTTCGCGCTGCTGCGCCGCCTGCGCGAAGAGCTCAAGGTCAACACCACGTGCGGCCTGTCGAATATCTCGTTCGGCCTGCCGCACCGCCACGGCATCAACGCCGCCTTCATCCCGATGGTGATCGGCGCCGGCATGACTTCGGCGATCATGAACCCGGTGCGGCCGCAGGAAATGGAAGCCGTGCGCGGCGCCAACGTGCTGAACGGCACCGACGAGAACTGCACCAAATGGATCAAGACCTACAAGGATTACAAGCCGGCCGAAGGCGGCCACGCGGTGGCGGCGCCGACAGCGGTCAATGCACCGGGCGAAGGCGGCGGCAATGGCAGCCGCCGGCGCGGCGGTCGTGAAGCCCGGATGGGCCGGGGATAAGCGCGCAATCGTGAATTCACCTGCAAACATTACCGATCCACTCGTGCTGTTCATGCCGTCAGGCAAGCGCGGGCGGTTCCCTGTCGGCACGCCGGTGCTCGACGCCGCGCGCCAGCTCGGCGTCTATGTCGAGAGCGTGTGCGGCGGACGCGCCACTTGCGGGCGCTGCCAGATCGAGGTGCAGGAAGGCAATTTCGCCAAGCACAAGATCACCTCCTCAAACGACCACATCTCGCCCAAAGGTCCCAAGGAAGAGCGCTACGAACGCGTGCGCGGCCTGCCCGAAAGGCGCCGCCTCTCCTGCTCGGCGCAGATCCTCGGCGATCTCGTCATCGACGTGCCGCAGGACACCGTCATCAACGCGCAGACCATCCGCAAGGATGCCGACACCAGGGTGATCGCCCGCGATACGGCGATCCGCATGTGCTATGTCGAGATTGAAGAGCCCGACATGCACAACCCATCAGGCGACCTCGACCGGCTCAAGATCGCGCTGATGAAGGACTGGGGCTTTAAAAACCTCGAATTCGACTTTTATCTGCTGCCGCAGGTGCAAGGCATATTGCGCAAGGGCAACTGGACCGCCACCGCTGCCATCCACAAGGATGCCGACAGTGACATCGCGCGCGTCATCGCGCTGTGGCCGGGCCTCAAGAACGAGGCTTATGGGCTGGCCTGCGACATCGGCTCGACCACCATCGCCATGCATCTGGTATCGCTGCTGTCGGGCCGCGTCGCCGCCTCGTCCGGAACATCGAACCCGCAGATCCGCTTTGGCGAGGATCTGATGAGCCGCGTCTCCTATGTGATGATGAACCCGGATGGCCGCGAAGGCATGACAGTTGCTGTCCGCGAGGCGATCTCCGGCCTCGTCGACAAGGTCTGCGCGGAAGGCAATGTCCAGCGCAACGACATCCTGGATTCCGTCTTCGTCGGCAATCCGATCATGCATCACCTGTTCCTCGGCATCGATCCCACCGAACTCGGCGGAGCCCCCTTCGCGCTTGCCGTCTCGGGCGCCGTGCGCATCAAGGCATCCGATATCGGGCTGAAGCTCAACCAGGGTGCGCGCCTCTATATGCTGCCTTGCATTGCCGGCCATGTCGGCGCCGATGCAGCGGCGGTGACGCTGTCGGAAGGTCCGCATCGCCAGGACGAGATGATGTTGATCGTCGATGTCGGCACCAATGCCGAGATCGTACTCGGCAATCGCGCGCGTGTCGTGGCTGCCTCCTCGCCCACCGGCCCGGCCTTCGAAGGTGCCGAAATCTCCGGTGGCCAGCGGGCCGCGCCCGGCGCCATCGAGCGCGTGCGCATCGATCCCGACACACTGGAGCCGAAATACCGCGTCATCGGCTCGGAATTGTGGTCCGACGAACCGGGCTTCCTCGACAGCGTGCAGGCGACCGGTGTCACCGGCATCTGCGGCTCCGGCATTATCGAGATCGTCGCCGAAATGTATCTCGCCGGCATCATCTCGGAAGATGGTGTCGTCGACGGATCGCTTGCCGCGCGCTCGCCGCGCGTCGTCGCCAACGGCCGCACCTTCTCCTACGTGCTGAAGGAAGGCGAACCCAAGATCACCATCACCCAGACCGACGTCCGCGCCATCCAGCTTGCCAAGGCGGCGCTCTATGCCGGCACCAAGCTGTTGATGGAAAAGCAGAACACCGAGCATGTCGACCGCATCCATTTCGCCGGTGCCTTTGGCTCCTTCATCGATCCGAAATACGCCATGGTGCTCGGCCTTATCCCCGATTGCGATCTCGACAAGGTCTCGGCCGTCGGCAACGCCGCCGGCGCCGGTGCCCGTATGGCGCTGCTCAATCGCGGCTACCGTCGCGAGATCGAGGAGACGGTGAGCCAGATCGAGAAGATCGAGACCGCGCTGGAGCCGAAATTCCAGGAGCATTTCGTCTATGCCATGGCGCTGCCCAACAAGGTCGATCCGTTCCCGAAACTGTCGGCGGCGGTGAAACTGCCGCCACGCAAGACGGTGAGCGAGGATGGCATCGCCGGAGATGCGGCACCGCGAAGGCGCTCGCGCGAAGGCCACGCCGCACGGCGCAGCCGCGACTGACAAACCGCTTCAGGCCGTTGCGATCGGATTCATATGTCTGCAGCCTGGGTAAGCGGGGTCTCTTTTCCGCGCTTGACGCCTTTGGGGCGTGAGGGGTGCAGCGCCCGGATGAGCGGCTTTTCAACGACCAGATAAAGCATCGCCGAGAACACCAGGCTGAGAACGACGATCAGCGCCGGCTGCAATGCCGGCAGCACGCCGAGCCGCAAGGTGATGCCCGTCACCGCGACGGCCACCAGGGCGTGCCAAAGATAGATCGAATAGGAGGCTTCGCCGAGGAAGCTGAACAAGGCCACGGGCCTGAACGGCCGAGCGCGTTCGGCAAAGACCGCGCCCGCCACGATCAGCATGGCCGGGATGCCCCAGCGCAATACGCGCGGCATATCGGCGTCGACCAACGGGATGACGGCGAGCAGAAGAAACCCACCACCAAGCAGCGTCAGGGCCAGCCCAAACGAGAGCCGAACGTCCTGGAGCCACAGGCGTCCCAGAATAACGCCGGCAGCGAATTCGAGCACGATTGGGCTGGTGAAGGAACGCGCATATCCGTCGGGCAAGACAAAATGCAGCGCGACGATGATGGTGAGACTGCCGACGAGCACGCCCAGACGCCATCGTTCGCCCAGAAAAAGAGGCAAGGCGAAAACGAGATAGAACATCATCTCGTAGCTCAGCGTCCAACCCTGGAGGACGACGGGATGCAATGCGCCGTCTTGCAGAAGCGGCAAGAAGAACAGCGAGCGGCCGAGGCTCAGCGGGCTGAGCAACTGATCGTAAAAAAACTGTGGCTTGATCAGCATGGCTGCGGCAGTCATGAAGGTGACGATCCAGTAGAGCGGCACGATGCGGGTGATCCGGCGGCCGATGAAGCCCACTGGATCCGCCGGGCGGCTCGCCGTCGTCACCCACATGATGAAACCGCTGATCACAAAGAAGACGTCGACCCCGGCGGCACCGACAGAGAACGGGCCGTCGAACTGCTCGCTGACGTGGAAGCAGACCACAGCACTCGCAGCTAGCGCCCGCAGATACTGAATGCTGTGGATACTCGGCACGATGACCCCAGTCATGGTTTCCGCGTTGTGCTGCAACGCACACTTCTGCTGCTGCGCTGCACAATTACAGGCAGTTGCGGGGCGACTTGTCAACTATTTTCTATTCGAGTCGCAGCGCACCACCGCCCGAGGACGTCCGATTTATCGGGACCTGAAAACGACTTCGGCGCCTCGAAAACTCATTTGTATCCAATGTTTCCAGATTAGGCCGATCTGGAAACGAACGCGCTATTTTCGCGAAATCCATCCGATACATGGCAGGCGCATTTACCCCGCATCGAACGGCGGCCAAAGAAGTCCTTGGCCACCGCCGTTCTTCAAGGGAGATGAAAATGTCGATGTTCGAAAATCTCGGCCGCTTCGGTGTGACCATCAGGCAAGCTCATGCCAGGAATAAGGCGATCCGCGCGCTGAACAGCTTGCCGGCGCATGTCCGGAAGGACATCGGATGGCCGGCATCGCCGCCGAATGATCCGCAGGCCACGCTCGCCTCGCTGCTTCTGGGTAGGACGCGCTGATGACCTTCACCGACAAATGCAAATTGCTCGGCTTCCGCCGGGGACCGCGTACGTCCCCGACGGCCAACAACCAGCTGCGCGCGGCACTTCTGCCGCGCCACTGATCACACCAGCGTGTGGACAAGGCGCTGATCTTGACATCTTTGGCCAGGGCACGATCTGCAAGAATGAAGGGGAATTCTCTTAGTCGGCTGCCGCCGAAGTCCGTGTATCCGCATGCCAAGTTTGAAAAGCCACGTCGTGTCCTTCGTGCTTAGGCACAGCCGCAAGCAGGCCTTTTCCAGCCCGGAAAACCTGCAGCGCTGGATAGCGGCCGCGCGCAAGACCGAGGATCACCGTCCGCCGGCCTTGCTGCAGCAGCGTTACGATATCCAGACGCGCAGCGTGGACGGGTTTCCGGTCTACGAAATCGCGCCCAGGGCCGAAGAGCACAAGCAGATACTCTACCTGCATGGCGGCGCCTATGTCTTTGAGATCACGCCTTATCACTGGTATCTGATCGCCGACATGGCCGACCGGCTGGGCTACGGCATCACCGTGCCGATCTATCCCATCGCGCCCGAGCACAACTTCCACGCCATGTTCGGCATGGTCGGCGCTGTCTATCGCCGGATGCTCGAGGAGACAGAGGCGGAAGACATCATCTTCATGGGCGATTCCGCCGGCGGCAACATGGCCGTGGTGCTGACCATGATGGCGGCGGAAGAGGGTTTGCCCGTACCCTCGCGTCATGTGCTGATTTCACCCGGGCTCGACGTCTCGCTCGCAAACCCCGAAGTATTCGAGGCGGAGCGGAACGATCCATGGTTGGGCATTGCCGGTGGGCGCGAGGCAATCCGGCTCTATAGTGCCGGTATGGATCCGACCGACTGGCGCATCAGCCCGGTCTATGGCGATCTGTCGGTGTTGCCGAAGACATTGCTCCTGACGGGCTCCCGCGATCTTCTCACGCCCGACAATCTGATCTTTGCACAAAAAGCCCGCACCGCCGGTGTCGAGGTGGAGGTGGTTTACGAGGAAGGCATGTTCCACGTCTGGCCGCTGATTGACATGCCGGAAGCGCGGCGCGCGCGCCAACACATCGTTGCTTTCCTGAGCCAGAGCCCTTCGCCGATCGCCGCCTCCACAGAGGCGGCGGAGCAGCGCCTTCGGTCCGAGTATCCCGGATGATCAGAACTTGCCGGTTTCCCTGAACACTTCGAAAGTCGCGCGGATGTGGTCGGCGACGGCCTTGACCGGCGCACTGGCGTCCGGCGCCACCACCATGGCAAGATTGTAAGTGCCGATATCGGGCATACCGTCCTTCGGGCAGAGTTCGACCATGTCGTTGCCGAGGAACGATCGCGGCAGCGGCGCGACCGCAAGGTCTGCCATGATCGCGGCTCGCTGGCCTGCGGTATGGGCGCTCATGTAAGCGACGCGATAGTTGCGGCCCTCGCGCCCCAATGCCTCGAGCGCACCGGCCCGCCAGGCACAGCCTTCTTCCCACAATGAGACCGGCAGCGGTTCGCGTAGATGCGCGCAGCCGCCCTTGGCGCCGGCCCACACGATCGGCTCGGTCAAAAGCACCTCGGCGCCAAGCGCGCTGGTCTTGTAGGAGTTCGTCAACAGCGTGATGTCGAGCGCGCGGTCGTCCATGCGCCGGCGCAGATTGCTGCTCTGGTCGATGGTGACGTCGACGGCGATCGAGGGATGCGACTGCGCGAAACGCTTCAGCACATGCGGCAGCACGCGCTCGCCATAATCATCCGGGGAGCCGAGCCGCACCACGCCGACAATATCGGGGATAATGAACTTCGACACCACCTCGCGGTTGATCGACAACAGCCGCCGGGCATAGCCGAGCAGCACTTCGCCGTCCGTGGTCAGCGTCACCGAACGTGCATCGCGCGCGAACACCGAGCGGCCGAGAATGTCCTCCAGCTTCTTGATCTGCATGGATACGGCCGACGGCGTGCGGAAAACGGCATTGGCCGCGGTGGTGAAGCTGCCTGTCTCGGCAATCGCCACGAAAGTGCGCAAAACGTCGAGGTCGAGCAGCGGCAGCGGGTGATTGAGTGGGGCGTTCATGACGATCTGCCTTCAATTTTTCTGATACAAAGCATCATTCCATTTCGTTTGATTGAACATCAGATCAGGAGCACAGTCAACTCCATCGAAGCAGCATGCCGCCAAAAGCAGCACGAAACGACCACGACGCAGACCTGCATTCGACATGTGAAACAGACCTGACGTAATGCATTGCCGGCGCCTCCCGCGCCGCAGCAAAGGAGATCGAAATGTCTATCCTGTCATCCCTCGGCCGCATCGCGACCGAATTCAACGCCGCCCGCGCCCGCTACCAGACCGAACGCGCCATCCGTTCCCTGCCGATCGAGTTGCAGAAGGATATCGGCTGGCCGGAAGCTTCCGACACCAAGACCGGTATTCGCAATGGCGTCGGAACCTGGGCTGGAGCAAAGTAGATCGTGTGTACCCCGTGCTGAAGGCCTGCCGCGCAACCCGCCCGGCAGGCCTTCTCTATTTTATTTGTATTCAAACGAATTCAGCAGCCATGCTGCCGCTGCATGGCGCATATGAGCAAGCCGCATAGCAGCTCGTTTTTGAGCCAACCAACTGTAAATATTCGTAAATATTGGGCACAACACCTGCAACCTGCCCAAATCTGTCGCAATCGGTGTCGCTTTTCATATCAAGCGCTTCGCTTTTGCGATTCAGTTTCTGCTTACACAAGCCTATATCCCCGTCAGCAAACGAGCTGCCCCACTCCATCAAGCGAAGGCGACCCGTCTGAGCAACCGATTGGAGATGATCATGAAGCTTTTTGCCCGCCTCTTCGCCCGCCGCGAAATGAACCTGACCACCGCTCTCGAGCGTCAGCGCCTCGCCAACACCATGCCTGGCCAGACCGGGGCCATGGCTGCGGCGCGTCTCGGCTTCGTCGCCTGATACCTCCACAGCCGCGCTCCCTGCCACGGCTTCAGAGTTGACAGCCGCCGCTTCGGTTCCGCCGAGGCGGCGTTTATCTGTTGCGCTTCCATCACCTTTTCACAACCTGACGGTGGCCTGGTTTGAGCAGCACCGCGCTGTGAATGCCCATTTGCGACCCATGTCGCAAATTTAATCTTGCCAAAGCCGCCTAGCCGATTGACAGGAATGGTTTTTCCTGATGACGCTATGCTATTCGCGACATCCTGTTCGCGTCATGGCCAGATGAGGTTCCCCGTGAACGCCGTCAAGCATCCGATCAAGCGGTCGTTTGTGTTCTTCCTTGTTCCCGATTTCACCATGATCGCTTTTGCGACCGCGCTGGACCCGTTGCGCTCCGCCAATCGGATGCTCGGCTACGAGGCCTATCGCTGGCGCCTTGCCAGCATTGACGGCAAGCCGGTGCGCGCCTCCAACGGCGTGGAGTGTGCGGTCAACACCTCGCTGGAGGAGGAACGCAAGAAGATGGCCGGGCCGGACCGCCCGAACATGGCCATCGTCTGCAGCGGCACCAATGTCGAGCGCTATCAGAACAAGTCGGCTTTTGCCTGGCTGCGCGAGGAATATAACCGCGGCGTCGCCGTCGGCGGTCTGTGCACCGGTGCGCATATTCTGGCCGCCGCCGGGCTGTTGTCGAACAAGCGCTGCGCCATCCATTGGGAAAACCTGCCGGGCTTTTCCGAGGCCTTCCCGAAGGCCAATGTCTTTGCCGACCTGTTCGAGATCGACCAGAACATCTACACCTGCGCCGGCGGCACCGCCGCGCTCGACATGATGCTGAAGCTGATCGGTGACGATTTCGACGAGAACCTCGTCAACCGCGTGTGCGAGCAGGTGCTGACCGACCGTGTGCGCAGCCCGACCGACCGCCAGCGCCTGCCGCTGCGCGCCCGCCTTGGCGTGCAGAACTCGAAAGTGCTGACCATCATCGAACTGATGGAGGCCAATTTGTCCGAGCCGCTGTCGCTGATCGAGATCGCCGACCATGTCGACCTGTCGCGCCGCCAGATCGAGCGCCTGTTCCGCACCGAGATGGGCCGCTCCCCAGCCCGCTACTATCTCGAAATCCGCCTCGACCGCGCCCGGCATCTCTTGATTCAGTCGTCGCTCCCGGTGGTCGAGGTGGCGGTCGCCTGCGGCTTCGTCTCGGCGTCGCATTTCTCGAAATGCTACCGCGAGCTCTACGCCCGCTCGCCGCAGCAGGAGCGCGTAGACCGCAAGCAGTTGCTGGCGGCCTGACCCCAAACCATACACGCAGACGACCAAGCCGTGAGCGGTTAGTGCACCTCTGCGGTCCGCATCGCCTCGACGCGGATGTCCTCGGTCAGCCGTGCCTTCAACGCCGAGAATTCCGGGCTGGTCTTCAGCGTGTAGTGGCGCGGATGCGGCAGGTCGATGGCGACATCCGACTTGATGCGGCCGGGCCGCGCCGTCATCACGATAACCCGCGAGGCCATGAAGATCGCCTCCTCGATGTCGTGGGTGACGAACAGCACCGTTTTCTTGCGCCGTTCCCATATGCCGAGCAGCAATTCCTGCATCAGCCCGCGCGTCTGGTTGTCGAGGGCTCCGAACGGCTCGTCCAGCAGCAGGATTTCCGGATCGTTGGCCAGTGCCCGCGCTATCGCCGTGCGCTGCTGCATGCCGCCGGAAAGCTGCTTCGGCCAATGATTCTCGAACCCCTTCAGCCCGACGAGATCGACATAGGAGGCAACGATCCCGTCCCTCTCCTCCTCGGCCATGCCGCGTTCGCGCAGGCCGAAAGCGATGTTTTCGGCGACCGTCAGCCATGGGAAAAGCGTGTAGGACTGGAAGACCATGCCGCGGTCCGGCCCGGGTCTCGTCACCGCCCTGCCGTCGAGCAGAACGCGACCTTCGCTTGGCGCTTCCAGGCCGGCGACGATCCTCAACAGCGTCGACTTTCCGCAACCGGACGGCCCCAGTATGGTGATGAAATCATTTGCCGCGACCGCGAGATCCACCGGCATCAGCGCCCTGACCGGCTCTCCGCCGCGCACGCCGGCAAAGGTGCGCGCAACGCCCTCGATGAGAAGCTTGCTCACGCCAGGCTCCATGGAAAGAGCCAGCGGTTGAACGCCTTGAAAGCGAAATCGGACAACAGCCCGATCAGGCCGATGACGATGATGCCGAAGATGATCTGCCCGGTCGCCAGCCGCGACTGGCTGTTGATGATCATATAGCCGATGCCCGACGACGAGCCGATCAGTTCGGCAACGATGACATAGGTCCAGGCCCAGCCGAGCACCAGCCGCAGCGTCTCGGCGATCTCGGGCGCGTTGGCCGGCATGATCACCCGCCTGACGATGCCATTGTTGGTCGAGCCCAGCGTATAGGCGGCCTCGACCAGATCGCGCCGTGTGGAACCGACCTTGACCGCAATGATCAGGATGACCTGGAACACCGAGCCGACGAAGATGACGAGCAGCTTTTCCAGCTCGCCAATGCCGGCCCACAGGATGAGCAGCGGAATGAAAGCCGAGGCCGGCAGGTAGCGGGCGAAGGAGACGAAGGGTTCCAGAAAAGCTTCCACCGGTTTCCAGGCGCCCATGGCGATGCCGAGCGGCACGGCGACGACCGAGGCCAGCACAAAACCGCCGAAGACCCGCCAGATGGTGATCAGTATGTCGAGCCAGAAACGGTCCTCGACCAGCAGCCGCCAGCCGTCCCGCAGCATCGACAGCGGGTCGGCGAGGAAGATGCGGTTGACGTGGCCGCCAAGTGTGATCCAGGCCCAGAAGGCCACGAACAGCACGAAGAAGGAAATACCGAGCACTGTTCGCAGGCTCGGTGAGACAGGATGCAAGGGGCGCATCTTCATCCTTTGTCAGCGGGAAAGTGGCGGCGCACTGCCCCGCCGCACGGTATCCAAGGGTTGAACCGTCAATTCGCCACGGCGCTGGTGTCGGCCAGCGTGGCGACGTCGGGCGCCTCCTTGATCAGCCCCATCTGCAGCAGCAGGTCGCCGGCGGTCTTGGAAAAGTCCTGGAATTCCTTGGTGAAGAACTGCTTGTTCGCGGCCTTGTCGGCCCATTTCAGGTACTTCGCCGAATCCTCGAATTCCTTGGCAGACTGTTTCACGTCGGCGCCCATGATCTCGTAGGATTTCTGCGGATCCTTCTTGATCATGTCGAGAGCGTCGAAATAGCTGTCGGCAAGCGCCTTGGCGGCGTCGGGATTGGCCTTGAGGAATTCGGGCGTGCAGCCGACCGTGTCGAGAACCATCGGATAGTCGAGCGTGGTCGCCAGGATATGACCCTGGTCGGCCTTATCGCGCACGGCCGAGATGAAGGGCTCGTAGGTGACGGCCGCATCGTTCTGGCCGGCGAGGAAGGCTTGCGCCGCTGCGTCAGGCTCGAGATTGACGACGGTCACGTCCTTGGTCGACATGCCGTTCTTGTTCAGCACCCAGGCCAGCATGAAATAGGGCGACGTTCCCGGCGCGGAGGACGCTACATTCTTGCCCTTGAGGTCGGCGACGGTCTTGATATCGTTGCGCACGACGATGCCGTCGGCGCCATAGGATTTGTCGAGCTGGAAGATTTGCTTGGTGGTCACCCCGCTGGCGTTCCAGACCAGCCAGGTCTCGACCGTGGTGGCGGCGCATTGCAGGTCGCCGCTGGCGATGGCGAGCGGCCGGCTGGCCTGCGGCACCTTCTTCAAGGTCACGTCGAGGCCATGTTTCTCGAACAGCCCTGCCTGCTTGGCGAGTGTCAGCGGCGCGAATCCGGTCCAGCCGCTGATGCCGATGGTGAGTGACGTGGCGGCCAGCGCCGGCGCGGTCAACCCCGCGGCAAGCGTCAATGTCGCGGCAAAGACGGTTATCCTGTTCATGTCAGTTCCCCTTTTGTCTTTCTGAGGGAAATTGTTCACAGAGGCCGACGGGCTTGTCAATCAACAGGAACGTGTTTGCGCACAAAGCAGCCGGCAACCCGGTTTGGAATTGCTCTACCTGCTGCCGGGCATCCAGTTGCGGTTGCGCCACATTTTCTCGCCGACCTGGCAGTCGGCGGCGGGCTTGTCCTGCGCCAGCTCCACTGGCGGATGGTCCGCCTCCTCCGCCACCCAATAGGGTGACGCCGGACCGGCAAGTTCAAGCACAAGCTTGCGGCGGATGGCTTCGGGAAATTGTGTCCAGTCATTGACCGGGATCATGAAGGCACCGGCGCCGCCGATGACGCAGTCGCTGTAGTAGCGGTCGAGATCGTTGACGTCGTAGACGCCGGAAAAGCCGCCCCGGGTCATCAGCGGCAGGCCATTGATGACGATGCCTTGGCTGACCACCCCGTCGCGGACGAGATTGACCGGCGCGCCCTGGTTGTTCGGCCCGTCGCCCGAAATGTCGATGACGTGCTTGGTTCCCTGGTAGCCGCTTTCGGCGAAAAGGTCGCTGCCGAACTCCAATGCACCGGAGATCGAGGTGCGCCGTGCGCTGTTGGGCGGCTGGGCCGACAATTGCGCCACCACCCGCTCGGCGTCGGCGCGGCTTGCGATCACCGTCCACGGTACGATGACGTGTTGCCAGCCGGTGCCGGCCCATTCGACATAGGTGACGGCGATCTTGCCATAGGCGCCATCGGCGATCGCCTGCAGCACATTGTCATGCGTCAGCGCCGCCGCATAGCCATGGCGCTGGATCTCCAGCTCCTCCGCCGACATCGACAGCGAAACGTCCACCGCCAGCACCAGCTCGACATCGACCGGCTCGTCGGCGTAGGATCTCGGCGCCAGCCAGAGCGTCAGCGCCAGTGCGGCAGTGGCCGAAAGCAGATGTCTCGCGCAGGGCAAACCAGACATTGCGCAAGGTTAAGCCAGAATCGCCCACCGAAAAAGAGAAAAGCCCGGCCATGGCCGCGCTGATCCAATAGCGAGCCCGGCCGCGGCGATCAGCTCCGCGGCTTGAGATTCTCCGGGTCGTAAAGCGGCTTGTAGCCAACGCTGGCGACTTCAACCGGATAAGTCTCGCCGAAATACTCGACCTTGAGCTTGCGGCCCTCCTGGGCATAGGCCCAGGGCAGATAGGCGAGCGCGATGTTCTTGCCGATGGTCGGGCCATAGGCGACCGATGTTGTGAAGGAGCGGCGGCCGAGTTCGTCGACCAGTGTATCCCCGCTCTCGGGGTCCATCACCGGCATGATGCCGACGGGATAACGGGCAACACCCTTGGAGTCTGTATTCTCGGTCATCACCAGAGTGCACAGCATGGCGGGCTGGTGCGCGCGTTCGCGATACTTCACATGCTTGGCCTTGCCGCAGAAATCGTTTTCCTTGACCTTCGGTCGAGCAAGATCGGCCTCAAGCAGATTATACTCGGTCAAGAGGTCGGCGTTCTGCAACCGCAGGCTCTTCTCCATGCGGCGGGTGTTGGCATAGGTCTCGACGCCGAACGGCATGACGCCTGTCGAGCGGAGCGCGTCCCAGACGGCCAGACCGTCCTCATAGCGCATATGCAGTTCCCAGCCCTGCTCGCCGACATAGGAAATGCGGAACGCAGTGACGTCCTTGCCGCCGATCCTGACCGGCTTGATCGCCGCGAATGGAAAATTCTCCGGCGAAAGCCCATCCGGGTTCTCGACCACCTTTTGCAAGGTCGCACGCGCGTTCGGCCCCCAGATGCCGATGGTGACGTACTTCTCGGTCACATCGGTGATGGTGACGTCGAACCCTTTGTCCTGCGCCGTGCGGCGCATGTACTGGAAGTCGCGCGGCCCCGCGTCGGCGCCGTCGATCAGCCGGCAGCGGTCGGCCATGCGGATCACGGTGAAGTCGGCGCGCACCATGCCTTCCTCGTCGAGGAAGTGGGTGTAGATGCCCTTGCCGATGTTGTTGTCGCCGCCGATCTTGGCCGCGCACAGCCATTCCAGCAGCGCGACATGGTCGGGTCCTTCGATATCATACATGGAGAAATGCGAGAGGTTGACGATGCCGCAATCCTCGCTCATCGCCAGATGCTCGGCGTTGGAGACGCGCCAGAAGTGGCGGTTGTCCCATTCGTTCTCGCGCACCGGCACCCGGTTTCCATACTTTTCAAGCAGATGCTCGTTGGCGGCGTAGCCGTGGGCGCGCTCCCAGCCGCCGAGTTCCATGAAATAGCCGCCGAGTTCCTTCTCGCGCTCCCAGAACGGCGAGCGCCTGACGTCGCGGGCCTTGGAGAAGGGTTCGCGCGGATGCACCGCCGGATTGTAGACCTTCATCGCCGTCTCGGTGCAGCGATCCCAGATGAACTGTTCCTTGGTCTGGTGCGGATAGAAGCGCGCATAGTCGATCGCGTGGTGGTCGATCTCGGTGCGGCCGTCGGTCATCCAGTCGGCGATCAGCTTGCCCATGCCCGGGCCGTCCTTGACCCAGATGGCGACGGCATACCAAAGCCCCCTCACCTTCTGGCTTTCGCCCATGGATGGGCCCCCATCGGCCGTCACCTGCAGCAGGCCATTGAACGAATGGCTTTCGTTATAGCCGAGTTCACCCAGGATCGGCGTCAGTTCCATGGCGCGTTCGAGCGGCGCCAGGATCTGCTCCATGTCGAGATCGCGCTGCGACGGCGATAGCCGCGCCTGGTCCTTCTCCAGCAGATCGCGTGGGTGGCAGAGGCGCGGATTGGTCTCTTCGTAATAGCCCCATTCGATCTGGCCGCCCTCGGCGGTCTTCGGATCGCCAGTGTCACGCATATAGGCCGAGTTGCCCTGGTCGCGCAGCAGCGGCCAGCCGATCTCCTTGCCGGTGCCCGCGAACTCGGTGTACGGGCCAAAGAAGGTCAGCGGATGGTCGATCGGCATGACAGGCAGGTCCTCGCCGACCATCTCGGCGATCAGCCGGCCCCAGATGCCGGCGCAGACGATGACGTAGTCGGCCTCGATCGTACCGCGGTCCGTCACCACGGCACTGATGCGGCCATCCTTGACGACAAGCGACTTCGCCGGCGTGTTGGCGAACGATTTGAGCTTGCCGGACGCTTCGGCCTGGTCGACCAGCTTGCCGGCAACGGTCTGCGAGCGCGGAATGACGAGACCGGCGTCCGGATCCCACAGGCCGCCCTGCACCAGGTCCTGTTCGATCAGCGGGAATTTTTCCTTGATCTCGGCGGGCTCGATCAAACGGGCGCGCGTGCCGAAAGCCTTGGCCGAAGCGATCTTGCGCTTGATCTCGTCCATGCGGCCGTCGTCGCCGACACGGGCGACCTCAAGGCCGCCGACGCGCGCGTAGTGGCCCATCTTCTCGTAGAAATTGATGGAATAGAGCGTCGTCCAGCAGGACAGAAAATCATGGCTGGTGGTGTAACAGAAGTCCGACGCATGCGCGGTCGAGCCGATATCGGTCGGGATGCCCGACTTGTCGATGCCGACAATGTCGTCCCAGCCGCGTTCGATCAGATGATGGGCGATCGATGCGCCGACAATGCCGCCGAGGCCAATAATGACGACCTTCGCCTTTTTCGGAAACTCTGCCATTGCCCGCGACTCCAGAATGCTGTTGCGGGCGGCGTCGGCGCCCGTTTGATCGGCGCACAATATGCAGGCGACGGGCACGGCGCTACCGCCTGTTTGCGACACGCCAAAGATGCGGCGCGACCCTTCCCAAATCAGGGAAAACAGCTACCCATCAGGCAAACGCCCACACGTCCTGGGCCTGGAAGCCAGGCTGGCAGCCCGCCGTTTTCAGCTTGACCACGACCTGGCCGATCTCCAGGGCCGACCTCGACCTTGATCATGCCGGGACGATAGCGCTTGAGGTCGAGCTGCTCGAACACGATGCAAACGGCCGGCGCGGCGGGATTTTCAGCGTCATTGTTAGACAGCTACCGGAAATGATAAAAGGCCGAGCAAACGCCCGGCCTTTCCAATCATGCCACCGAGATTACTTGATGCGGGCGACACCGCCGGAAATCTCGACGGTTTCCGAACCGGTCAGGGCTTCGAGGTCACCATTGGGCAAGGTGACGAAGCAACCGTTCTGGCAGAACTCGACGGTTTCGCCGCCGGCCAGCGCAAGCTCGGTCTTGCTGCCGCCCTCGGTCACGACCAGCGTGCGCGTCTCGGCGTCCTTGTTGACCGCGCTTGCGGCATGGGCCGAGCCGCTCACGGCGAGCAAAGCCACGGCGGCGACGAGAGACTTCCACATTTGCAATATCGGTGTTCCCACCGCCTCTGTTGCATTTCACAAGGCATTTTCGCCTTTGCATGGAGCTTATATGAGATGGAAGCTGAACCGCAACTGAATGCCGCATTCATGCCGCAA
The DNA here is from genome assembly GCF_037179725.1 of Mesorhizobium sp. Cs1321R2N1. Taxonomy (NCBI): domain Bacteria; kingdom Pseudomonadati; phylum Pseudomonadota; class Alphaproteobacteria; order Hyphomicrobiales; family Phyllobacteriaceae; genus Mesorhizobium; species Mesorhizobium sp. Cs1321R2N1. The sequence continues at coordinate 52,348 of NZ_JAPYKP010000026.1, forward strand.
TTGGTCTTGGCGACGTGCAACCTTGAAATTCCAAATCTAATCCGGATCGGGCTTGCGTGTCTTGCGGCCTGATTTGGCCTGACGCTTCGCCTCGGCCTCGGCTTGCGCCTTGGCCTCTTGCTGTTCGGCGAAATCGGCCTCGATCTTGTCGTCATCGGTCGGCCATGCCACGTGCTTCTTGGCCTCGACGACCGCGCGAGGCGTTGAAGGGATTTCGATGTGCTGGTCGTCGAATTTCTCCAGCACGGTGAAGCGGACGTCGTTCTGCACGATGTTGCCGTTCATCACATCGGCCAGGAACAGACGAATCTCGAATTCGAGCGCGGCGGGTCCGAAATTGGAAAACAGCACGAACGGCTCGGGGTTCTTGAGCACCAGCGGATGGCTGCGCGCGATCTCCAGCAGGACGGCGTGGACATGCTTGACGTCGCTGCCATAGGCGACGCCGACCTTGATGTCGATGCGGCCGAGCTTGTTGCGGTGCGTCCAGTTGCCGACGGCATTGTTGATCAGGTTCGAATTGGGCAGGATCACCGACTGCCGCTGGAAAGTCTCGATCTCGGTGGCGCGCACGCTGATCTTCTTGACCGTGCCGCTGACGTCGCCGGCCACGATCCAGTCGCCGACCTTGAACGGCCGCTCGGCCAAGAGGATCAGGCCGGAGACGAAATTGGACACCACATTCTGCAGGCCAAAGCCGATACCGAGGGAGAGAGCTCCGGCGACCAGTGCCAGGCTGGAGAGATCGATGCCGGCCGCCGAAATACCGACCAGCGCCGCAAGAGCAACGCCGGCATAGCCGACCGCCAGCCGGATCGAGTTGCGCACCCCTGTATCGACCTTGCCACGCGCCATGACCGAGCCGTCGAGCCAGCCCTGGAACCAGCGCGTCAGGAAATAGCCGATGACGAAGACGACGATGCCCGACAGGATGCCGGTGACCGAAATCGTGACCGAACCGATATTGATCCCGGTTGCGAGCTTGTATGCCCACGCTTCGATATCGCCAGGCTGGAAGCCCCACATCAAAAGGATCAGCGGCAGGAACACCAGCACGATCATCACGTTGATGGCGATGCTGACGACAAGGCCGAGCTGGTCAAGCGCGGTGTCCTCGTAGCTGGAATTGGCCGACAGCCAGCGCCCGACCGACGTGTTGGCGAAAGCGTCCTCCTCGCCGATCGCCTGTGCCGACAGGAAGCCGATATAGGCTGTTATCAGCGCCGTGCCGGTGACCACGACCTGTTGTGAGACGAACAGCGCAAGACCGATATAACCGAGCAGCGCCGCGACGATGGTGAACAGGCCAAGGGCGAGCGACGTATAGCGCAGCCATGCCGGCCATGGTCGCCAGCTTCCGTCACGCGCCCTGAACGGCCTCAGCATCGCCATCAGCATCAGGATGACGCCGACGGTTATGGCGGCTCCGAAGCTGCGGGCGATGGTCAGCGACAGCGGCGAGCCCATCTTGTCGTTGACGATCGACAGGAAATAGTTTGCGCCGATGACCACGGCCATGGCTGTCGCTAGCCGCACTAGCCAGCGCGCCGGGCCGGTTTCGACGGGAATGAGCCGCCAGTTCGGTAGGCGCGGCTCGAGCGCAGCATTGGTCAGCCGATTGACGCAAAACACCACGCCGATGACGGCCGCCAGCGCATTGAGGAAGAGCCCGATATCGCCGCGCAAAACATTATAATAGTTGAAGAAGAAGATCGTCGAGCCGAGAAAGGCGGCAACCGCCAGCGTCGGCAGCAAGGTCGACCAGAACGCCACTGAAAGGCGGCTGAGATAGGACGGGGCCTCATTGCTGGATTCGGCCTCGAACACCCGCCCGAACAGGCGCCGCCCGCCGACCAGCAGCACCAGCGCAAGGCCGAGCGCCACGAAGGTTGCCGCCAGGATGGCCTGGAACTTGAACCTGATGGCGAAGCTCAGCCAGGACGACACCGCCCTGTAGAAATTGCCGAATTCGTCCCGCGCATCGGAAAACACCTGCGGGCTCAAGGCGTCCGAAAGTACGTAGCGCTTGGTCAACAGATTCCGGAACAGCGCGCTGCGCATGTTGCCGATCTTGTCGATCAGCCCGCTGATGCGGATCGACAAGGTCTGAGCTTGCGCGATGACCGCGTTGATCTCCGCCTTTTCGGACGTTAGCGCCTGGCGTTCGCCGCTGACGATGTCGGGCTCCGCCGGTTGGCCGGCGGCAGGCGGTGGCCCGAGCTGTTCGAGCCGGCTGTTGATTTCGCCCAGGCGCGTGCGGAACGCCAGCGCGCTGGTCAGCGATTGCCGCGACAATTCCTCGAGCTGCAGGCGGATATCGACGAGGTTGCTGTCGTCCTCGCCATCCTGCTGGATCTGCTTCTCGAAATTGTCGGCCTTGGTCGTCAGGCCCTGGATGATCTTTTGCTGGTCGGCGACCAGTCCGGCGGGCGCCTGGCCAACGCCTTGCGCCGCCGCCTCGAACGACAGCGGCGCCGCAACGACAAGCGCCAGGACCAATATGAGGCGAAGCAATCGAAAAAACATGATGGATCGGCGACTCGCGGGCGGCAAAGGCATTCAAAATGCCTGTCCTTGATAAAGGCGGCCATATCATGGGGCAAGTCACCGCGACGATCGCACTCATCAAGCGTCGGTCAGTCGAAAGGCGATGGCGCAATATTGGCTTTCTATCAGCCCCCTGCTCTATAGTCTGCCGCATCGCCCGCAACGGACACCTTACACATGGCAGAGTACTCAGCCCTTTCGCTGCTCGCGAACGCGTTCAAGGGAAACAAGGACTGGAAGCCGGCCTGGCGCAAGCCGGATCCGAAGGCATCCTACGACGTCATCATCATCGGCGGCGGCGGTCACGGCCTGGCGACCGCCTACTATCTAGCCAAGGAACACGGCATCACCAATGTCGCGGTGCTGGAGAAAGGCTGGCTGGGCTCCGGCAATGTCGGCCGCAACACGACGGCCGTTCGCTCGAACTATCTCCTGCCCGCCAATACCCGCTTCTACGAACATTCGATGAAGCTGTGGGAGAACCTGTCGCACGAACTCAATTACAACGTTATGTTCTCGCAGCGCGGCTGCCTGAACCTGGCGCACACGCCGGCTCAGTTCGACGACTACGCAAGACGCGGCAACGCCATGCGCCATCTCGGCGTCGATGCGGAACTGATGACACCAGCCGAGATCAAGCGCCTGATCCCGGCGCTCGATATCTCCAATGATGCACGCTTTCCGGTGGTTGGCGGCCTGATGCAGCGGCGCGCCGGCACCGCCCGGCACGATGCGGTCGCCTGGGGCTATGCACGCGGCGCCGACCGGCGCGGCGTCGACATCGTCGAGAATTGCGAGGTCACCGGCTTCCTGCGCGACGGCGACCGCATCACCGGCGTTACCACATCGCGCGGCGATGTCAGGGCCAAGAAGGTCGCGGTCGCGGTGGCCGGCAGCACCGGCCGCGTCATGCAACTGGCCGGCGTCGAGACAATGCCGATCGAGAGCCATGTGCTGCAGGCCTTCGTCACCGAATCGCTGAAACCCTTCATCGACACGGTCGTGACGTTCGGCATGGGCCATTTCTACATGTCGCAGTCCGACAAGGGCGGCCTTGTCTATGGCGGCGACATCGACGGCTACAACAGCTACGCCCAGCGCGGCAACCTGCCCATCGTCGACGAAGTGATGAGCGAGATGCTGGCGCTTTTCCCGGGCCTAGCGCGTGTGCGCATGCTGCGCTCCTGGGGCGGCGTCTGCGACATGTCGATGGACGGTTCGCCGATCATCACCATCGGGCCCCTGCCCGGCATGTATCTCAATTGCGGCTGGTGCTATGGCGGCTTCAAGGCGACGCCCGCTTCCGGGTGGTGCTTTGCCTGGACCATCGCCAAGGACCAGCCGCACGATTTCAACGCCCCTTTCACGCTGGACCGATTTCATCGCGGCCTGGTGATCGACGACAAGGGCCAGGGCGCGAACCCGCGGCTTCATTAGGAACATTCAGTGCTGATCACTTGCCCCTATTGCGGCCCGCGCGACGTCATCGAGTTCACCTATCAGGGTGACGGCAACCGCGAACGTCCCGACCCTGCCTCACAGAATTTCGAGGCCTGGAACGCGTACGTCTACGACCGGCTGAACCCGGCCGGCGACCACAACGAGATCTGGCAGCATTCCGGCGGCTGCCGGGCTCACCTGAGGGTCGTGCGCAACACGCTGACGCATGAGATTTCCAGTGTCGCCTTCGTGCGTGGCGATCACAGCTCGGCCGCGCGCCGCAAGGCGGAGGACAAGCCATGAGCCCGCGCCGCACCGTCACCGGCGGCCGTATAGACCGGTTGAAGACGATCCGTTTCACGTTCGACGGCGTTGCCTATACCGGGCATGGCGGCGACACGCTGGCGTCCGCGCTGCTGGCCAATGGCGTCACCCTTTTCGGGCGTTCTTTCAAATATCATCGCCCACGCGGCCTGCTGAGCGCAGGCGTCGAGGAGCCCAACGCGCTGGTAACGGTGCTGAAGGGCGAGGTGCGGGAACCCAACATTCCTGCGACCATGGTCGAGATCCATGACGGGCTGATTGCCGTCAGCCAGAACCGTTTCCCCTCGCTCACCTGGGATATCCATGCCGTCAACCAGCTCGGTGGCAAGCTGCTGTCGGCCGGCTTCTACTACAAGACCTTCATGGGGCCGGTTATCGGCCCGCTGAAAGGCACGCGCTTCTGGATGTTCTGCGAGCATTTCATCCGCCGCGCCGCCGGCCTCGGCAGCGCCGGATCGGCAAAGGACCCGGCCCGCTACGAGCGCATGAACGCCTTTTGCGACGTGCTTGTGGTCGGCTCCGGCCCAGCCGGCCTGATGGCCGCCAAGGCCGCCGCGGACCAAGGCGCCCGCGTCATGCTGGCCGATCTCGAGCCGCGTTTCGGCGGTTCGGCCAACTGGTCCGGCGAAACCATCGATGGCGCACCCGCGGCTGATTGGGTGCATCGCACCGTCGCTCAGCTCGAGGCCCGCGACAACGTCCGGCTTCTGCCGCGCACCACGGTCTGGGGCTACTACGACAACAACACGCTTGCCGCGCTCGAGCGGGTCAGCGACCACAAGGCACAGCCCGCCAAGGGTGAGCCGCGCCATCGCTACTGGGCGATCCGCGCGGGATCCGTCGTGCTGGCTACCGGCGCCTTCGAAAGGCCGCTGGTGTTTCCTGGCAATGACCGGCCCGGCGTGATGCTGGCGCATGCGGCGGAGCGCTACGCCAACGAATTCGGCGTGCTGCCGGGGCAGCGGGTCGTGGTGTTCACCAACAATGACAGCGCCTACCGGTCGGCGCTGGCGCTGAAGCAGGCAGGTGCGGCGATCGTTGCCATCGTCGACGTGCGCCCGCAACCGTCCGCCGAGATGAGCGCCCTGGCTGGCGAAGCCGAGGCGGAATTGTTTTCCGGTCATGCGGTGGTCGCCACGGAAGGTGGCAAGTCGTTGTCCGGCCTCAAGGTCCAGCGTTTCGACATGGTCGCCGGTGCGCTGAGCGGCGATGCGCGCAGCGTCCATGCCGATTGCCTGCTGATGTCGGGCGGCTGGTCGCCGACCATCC
>NZ_JAPYKP010000027.1:0-57732 GCF_037179725.1 Mesorhizobium sp. Cs1321R2N1
AGCACCGCCTCGAACATGCCCTGGTCACCGAGCGTGATCGCCAGCGACTGGCCGGGCAGCACCAGCGACAGCAACGCATGCGCGTCGGCCACCGAGCGGGCATCGGCTTCGGCCGTGTCGCGGTCGCCGAGATCCTCGATGCCGGCCTGGAAGAACTCATTGCCGCCCTCGCGGCGCTGGCGAAACACTTCGCCGAGATAGGAATAGCGGCGCGGCGTGCCGGCCTGGCTGGCTATGTGGTCGAGGCAGACGGGAATGGTGAATTCGGGCCGCAGGCAGAGCGTCTGCCCGGTCTCGCTTTCGGTGAGGAAAATGCGCCGGCGCAGATCCTCGCCGGCCATGTCGAGGAACGGATCGGCCGGCTGCAGCACCGCGACTTCGACGGCATGTGTGTTGCGCGCCGCGAAGAGGGTGGTGATGTCGGCTGATATGCCGGGGTAGCGGGAGGTCATTGGGGGTGCCCTTCCCTTCTCCCCTTGTGGGAGAAGGTGGATCGGCGCGCAGCGCCGAGACGGATGAGGGGTGCGTGACGGAATGAGGCGTTTGCGTTCCCTGGAACACCCCTCATCCGACCTCGCTTCGCGAGGCCACCTTCTCCCACAAGGGGAGAAGGACAAGGGCGCGCGGCGCTCGTCACTTCGCGCGCTCTTCGGCCTGCGCCGCCAAAATCTTCTGCACCTCGGCGACCAGTTCGCCTTCCGCCACCGTCACCTGTGCCGGGCGCGCGGCGCGCCATTCGGCGTTGTCGGTGATTTCGGCGGACATGCGGGCGCCTTCGATCAGGTCCTTGATTTGCAATTCGCCCTTGGCGCGCTCGTCGCCACCCTGGATGATGGCGACGGGACAACCGCGCCGGTCGGCATATTTGAGCTGCGCCTTCATGCCGGCGCCGCCGAGATACATTTCGGAGCGGATGCCGGCGGCACGCAATTGCGAGACCATCTTCTGGTAGCGGCCGAGGCTTTCGGTGTCCTTGTCCATGACCAGCACGACAACCGGCGCGATCACGTCGGCGCTGTCGAGCTTGCCGAGATTCTTCAACGCCGTCATCAGCCTGGAGACGCCGATGGAAAAACCGGTCGCCGGAACCGGCTCGCCACGGAAGCGGGAAACCAGGCCGTCATAGCGCCCGCCGCCGCCGACCGAGCCGAAGCGCACGATCTGGCCATCTTCGTTGGGGATTTCGGCCAGCAGTTCGGCCTCGAAGACGGGCCCGGTATAGTATTCGAGGCCGCGCACGACGGAACGATCCATTGCGATGCGGTCCTCGGCATATCCGGCGGCCCTGACCAGAGCTTCGATCGTCGCGAGTTCGCCTACGCCCTCCTGGTAGACTGCGTTCCCGCTGACGATGCCATCCTGGCCAGCCTGCGCATTTCGCGCAGTCGCCAGAAGAACGGCCCCGGCTTGCGTGTCATTCAGCCCGGCGCCCTTGGCGAAGTCGCCCTCGCCTTCCTTGCCACCGTCCCAACGCCCCGGCCCAAGCAGAAGCCGGACCCCTTCCGGACCGAGCTTGTCGAGCTTGTCGATGGCACGCAGCACCGTCAGCCTGCGCCCGATATTCTCGTCACCGCCAAGTCCTATCGCCTCCAGCACGCCGTCCAGCACCTTGCGGTTGTTGACGCGGATGACGTAGTCGCCGCGCTTGATACCGAGCGCTTCCATGACGTCGGCCATCATCATCGCCATCTCCGCGTCCGCCGCCACGCCCGGCGTGCCGATCGTATCGGCGTCGAACTGCATGAACTGGCGGAAGCGGCCGGGACCGGGCTTTTCGTTGCGAAACACCCAGCCGGATCGGTAGCTGCGATAGGGTTTCGGCAGGCGCTCGAAGTTCTCGGCGACGAAACGCGCCGTCGGCGCGGTCAGGTCGTAGCGCAGCGACAGCCACTGGTCGTCATCGTCCTGGAACGAGAAAACACCTTCGTTCGGCCGATCCTGGTCGGGCAGGAATTTTCCCAGCGCATCGGTGTATTCGATCAGCGGCTGGTCGGCCGGCTCGAAGCCATAAAGCTCATAGACCGAGCGGATCGTCGCCATCATCTTTTCGACGGCGCGAATGTCCTCGGCGCTGCGGTCGGCAAAACCGCGCGGCAGCCGCGCTTTCGTCTTTTCCGATTTGTCGGCCATGAGATGAGTCTTTTTGCTGGGTAAAGATGACTTATTTTCGAGTGCGCGTGTCCTAGCCGAAGCAGCTTTGTGCGGCAAGGGTTGGCACTTCTGCCTTCTCCCGCTGCGGGAGAAGGGAAGAGGCGCCAACATTTGAAACAAAACGCAGCAAAAATGAAACAATGGCGCCATCAGCCCGGCATCGTGCCGACACAATCGCGGCCGACATAGCATACCGACACGAAGGGGTTCGGGACATGACCAGCGCAACGACATTCCATGCCAACGGCGAAGCCGGTGAATTGCCGGCACGTCTGCGCCCGGCGGGCATCCATGCACCGAAAATGATTGGCCAGGCGGCCGGACCGTTCGATGTACCGGCCGACACCGGCAAGGATCCTTCCCTGCGCGACGCCTTGCTGACCGGCCTGCTGGTGATCTATCCGACAGTGGCTGCCGTGGCGGCGATCGTCGCCGGGCTGTCCCTGGCCGGTGCCAACGGCACCTGAACTGCCCGTAGCTATTTCGGCCGTTTGAAAGCCTTCCGTTCCTTCTCGACCTCCTTGCGGCACACACACCCCTCGAGATGGTCGTTGACCATGCCCATGGCCTGCATGAAGGCGTAGACCGTGGTCGGGCCGACGAAGGTCCAGCCGCGCTTCTTCAGGTCCTTCGATATCCGCACGGAGACCGCGGTGGTCGGGTTGGCGCGCAGATGGGCGAGGTCGACGGTTTGCGGCCGTTCCTCCCTGCCGGGTTCGAACTTCCAAAACCAGGCGGCCAGGGAGCCGAACTCGTCGACCATTTCGCGGGCGCGTTTGGCATTGTTGATGGTCGAGACGATCTTGCCGCGATGGCGGATGATGCCGGCATTGCCGAGCAGGCGCTCGACATCCCGTTCGGTGAAGGTGGCGACCTTGTCGAAGTCGAAGCCGGCGAACGCCTCGCGAAAATTCTCCCGCTTGCGCAGAATGGTCAGCCACGACAGGCCCGACTGGAACCCTTCCAGGCAGATCTTCTCGAACAGCCTGCGGTCGTCGGCCACCGGCCGGCCCCATTCATGGTCATGGTAATGCAGATAGTCGGGCAGATTGCCATGCCAGAAGCAGCGCGCGACACCGTCAGGACCGGCAAGCAGGCCGGTTTTTTCATTGCTCATCCCGAAAATTCCATCCGTTAACACGCTTCCGCGCTGTCTTTACCGTGGCTTTACCAGATTCCTGAACCCGGCGGTAACCACACCAAAGGGTTTACTGACAGAACCGCATTTTACGCATTCCGATTCATGTTTCGGTTGCTGCTCGCCGCCAATGATCGCGCAAGCCGGGAGCGTTCTCGCCCGGTGTATTAGACGATCAAGGTGCGTTCCCGATGAAGAGAGTTCTGTTTCCCTTGCTCGGCGCCGTGGCTGTGTTTGCCGCCGGCGTCACACCCTCAACCGCCGGCGACCGCTATGCCGACAGACCGCCGGTGATGGTGAGCCCCGACCTTTCCGCGCCCTGGGTGCTGCAACTCGGCCATGCGCCGGGTATCGTTCGGCAGAACCGACAGGCCGCGCAGCCGCGCCAGCGCACCGCGAAGCCCGACCGCGTGCAGACGGCCGCCGTGCAGGCCCCGGCCAAGCGCATGGTCATGCGCCCGCAGATCAATCCGGTCTACCTGCCGCAGGAAGTCGCCTATGAAGGCGCGCAGAAGCCGGGCACCATCGTCATCGATACCACGCAGAATTTCCTCTATCTGGTCGAGAAGAACGGCAAGGCGCGGCGTTACGGCGTCGGCACCGGCAAGCCCGGCTTCGAATGGTCGGGCACGCACAAGATCACCAACAAGCGCGTCTGGCCGGACTGGCGTCCGCCGGCGGAGATGATCAAGCGCGAGGCGGCCAAGGGCCGTTACCTGCCGACCTATCTGGCCGGCGGCATGGAAAACCCGCTCGGCGCGCGCGCGCTTTATCTCGGCACCACGGAGTACCGCATCCACGGCACCAACCAGCCCTGGACGATCGGCGGCGCGGTGTCGTCAGGCTGCATCCGCATGCGCAACGAGGATGTCGTCGACCTGTATGAACGGGTCAATGTCGGAACGACGGTCGAAGTGATATAATGATAGCGAATCAGCCGGTTAAGCAGTGTTGAGTAGTTTTTGACGCACTGTTGCCCTCAAGTCATAGCGCACTTTGGAAGACGTGCTTAGACTGGCAGCGAGTTAACGGGGGACGGGCCGTGTGGGGATACGGCCAGTCACGAGAGGGCAGCACGGGTAACCGGGCTGCCCTTTTCGTTTCACGGTGCGACAGGTCGCCCCGAAAGCACGGTGTTTCGTTTTCGGGGCTGATTTCCGGACCATGCTCTGCTATTGCAGTGCACAATTTCCCCACCAAAGGTTCGAACTATGTCCCCGTCCGACGACAGCCGCTATCTCAGGGGCGGGCCGGTTGCCCAGCGCATCATCGCCGCCGTGCGCGAGGACGCGGCCATTGCCAAGGCTGAGGGTTTCCCGCCCAAGCTGATCTCGATCACCGTCGGCGATACCGACGCGGTCGATGTCTATGTGCGCAACCAGCGTGCGAAGGCACAGCTCGCCGGCATCGATTTCGAGGAGCGGCGCTTTCCCGCCACCATCACCGCAGGTGAACTCGAAGCAGCCATCCACGGGCTGAATGCCGATCCGCGCGTCACCGGCATCATCATCCAGCGGCCGGTTCCCGCGCATATCCCGATCAAGACACTGCAGGCGGCCGTGCACCCGCTGAAGGACGTCGAGGGCATGCACCCGGCCTCGATCGGCAACATCGTCTACAACCAGCTCGACCTCGCGCCCTGCACCGCGGCGGCCTCGGTCGAACTGCTCAAGGAAACCGGCCTTGATCTCAAGGGGCTTGAAGTGGTCATCGTCGGCCATTCGGAAATCGTCGGCAAGCCGATCGCTTTCCTTCTAATGAGCGAAGGCGCGACCGTGACGGTCTGCCATCACATGACGCGCTCGGTTGCCGCGCATGCGCGGCGCGCCGACGCGCTGTTCGTCGCCGTTGGCAAGCCCAGGCTGATCAAGGCCGACATGGTGAAACCAGGGGCGGCCGTCATCGATATCGGCATCAATTCCGAAATTGGGCCTGATGGCACGAGCCGCATTGTCGGCGACGTCGACACCGAAAGCGTACGCGAGGTTGCCTCCTGGATCACGCCCGTGCCAGGCGGCGTCGGCCCGATCACGGTGGCGATCCTGCTGCGCAACACGATGGTGGCGCTCAGCCGCCAGCGTGCGCTTTATGAAGCTACCTACGGCACGGCGGGCAGGCTCGCGGCCGAGTAGCGGTGGGCCTACCTACTCCGCCGCCACCAAGCTTTCTTCCAGAACGCCTTCCGGCTTCGGCCCGCCATAAGCCCAGTCGAGCAGCTTGATCGTATGCACCACAGGCATCCTGGCGGCGGATGCGATCTGCGTGATGCAGCCGATATTGCCGGTGGCGACGATCGAGGCGCCCGTCGCCTCGATGTTTTTCACTTTGCGATCGCGCAGCCTGGCCGAAATCTCGGATTGCAGGATGTTGTAGGTGCCGGCCGAGCCGCAACAGAGGTGCCCCTCGCGCGGCTCGCGCACGACGAAGCCGGCCTTGGCGAGCAGTTCCTTCGGCTGGCGGATAATCTTCTGGCCGTGCTGCATGGAGCAGGCTGAGTGATAGGCAACGACCGTGCCCGGCTTACGCACCGGTTCAGGCAGATCGATGGCGGACAGATACTCGGTGATATCCTTGGCCAGCCCCGACACGCGCGCGGCCTTGTCGGCATAGGCCGGATCGAGCCGCAGCATGAAGCCGTAGTCCTTGATCGTCGTGCCGCAGCCCGACGCGGTGATGATGATGGCGTCGAGCCCGCTCTGCTCGATGGCGCGCGTCCAGGCATCGACATTCTGCCTGGCCGAGGCAAGGGCGGCTTCTTCCCGCCCCATGTGATGAACCAGTGCGCCGCAGCAGCCCTCGCCCGGCGGCACCACGACCTCGACGCCGAGCCGGATCAGCAACGAGATGGTGGTGTCGTTGATGCCGGGATCAAGCACCGACTGCGCGCATCCGGTAAGGATGGCGACGCGGCCCTTTTTCGTCCCCTGCCCAGCATGGACGCCCGGCAAGGCCATCGGCGAGGCCGCCGGGATCGACGCCGGTGCGAGCTTGAGCATCGCGCCGAGAGGCTTCAGCGCCGGAATTTTTTCGAACAGACCGATGAAAGGCTTGCCCAGCCTGGCCAGCTTGAGCGCGGCGCGGAAGCGTTGGGGATAAGGCAGCACGAAGGCCAGCATGGCGCGGGTCAGCCGGTCGAGCAGCGGCCGCTTGTAAGTTTCCTGGATATGAGCGCGGGCATGGTCGACCAGGTGCATGTAGTTGACGCCCGACGGGCAGGTGGTCATGCAGGCGAGGCAGGACAGGCAGCGGTCGATATGGGTGACGATCTCCTTGTCGGCGGGACGGCCGTTCTCCAGCATGTCCTTGATCAGATAGATGCGCCCGCGCGGCGAATCGAGTTCGTTGCCAAGCGTCACATAGGTCGGGCAAGTGGCGGTGCAGAAGCCACAATGCACGCATTTGCGCAGGACCTTTTCGGACTCCGCGACATGCGGATCGGCAAGCTGGGCGGGCGAAAAATTGGTCTGCATCTCTGATGTCCTAGGCCATGCGGCCGGGATTGAGGATGTTCTTCGGGTCGAATTCCTGCTTCAGCCGCTGGCTGAGCGCCGCCAATGCCGGCGCCTGCGGCTCGAACACCGGCAGAGCCGCCCGATGGAAAGGGGTAGCGCGCACCAGCGTCGCATGGCCGCCGCCATGTTTCCTCAGAAGCCCGCGCAGCAGAGCGGCTTCGGGATCGCCCTCTTCCATGCGCAGCCACACCAGCCCGCCCTGCCAGTCGTAGAAGGCGCTGACGGCGGCCTGCATGCGCAGCGTCAGAACCATCTGATGCCCCTGGGCGGGCATCATCGAGACCCGCCAGACCGGCTTCTCGCTGCCATCGACGAAGGGCCGGCAATCCCTTATATCGCGCCAGATTGCCTTGGAGGTCTCACTGGCAATCTCCTCCAGCGGCCCGGCCTTGCCGAGCAGTGTCCTCAGCGCGGCGATACGATAGGCGACGGAAGGACCAAAGCCCTCGACGCGCAGCAGCGTGGCGGCACCACTGCCGAGCGTGCCGCCGGCAACGCGCGCGGCGATGCGCTCCGGCAGGTGGGCGGCACTCGACACTTCCGCGCTGGAACCAAGCGCCAAGGCCATGGCGGTGCAGGCGGCATCATCGAGCAGGCCACGAACGGCGAGCGTGACTTCGGTCTCGGCCGCTGGCAGCACCTTGAAGGTGACGTCGGTGAAGACGGCCAGCGTACCCCAGCTGTTGGCCATCAGCTTCGACAGATCGTAGCCGGTGACGTTCTTGACCACGCGGCCGCCCGACTTGAAGGCTTCGCCCCGGCCGGAGACGACATTGATGCCCAGGATATGGTCGCGCGCCGCGCCCGCCTTCAGCCGGCGGGGACCGGACAGGTTGGCGCCGAGCACGCCGCCAATGGTGCCTTTGCCCGCCTCGCCACCGAGCAACGGGCCGTAATCCATCGGCTCGAAGGCGAGCTGCTGGCCGTTTTCAGCCAGCAGCTTTTCGATCTCGGCCAGCGGCGTGCCTGATTTGGCCGACAGCACCAGTTCGGCGGGCTCATAGAGGGTCACGCCCGAGAGTTTCGACAGGTCGAGCGTGTGCTCGGTCTGCAACGGACGACCGATGCCGCGCTTGGAGCCGCGGCCAAGGATTTCGAGCGATGTTTCCTCTGCCGCCGCCCAGGCAACGGTGGAGAGGACTTCATCTGAGGTGGTGGGGGCAAAGGCGGTCATATTCGCACCTGGTTCCTCTCCCCTGCTTTGCGGGGGCGAGGAACCCGAGTTCTGCGGCCCCATCATCTCAAAACCTCGGAACGTCGGGAAATGCCACCTGGCCGCGATGCACGTGCATGCGGCCGAGTTCGGCGCAGCGGCGCAGTTGCGGGAACACCTTTCCGGGATTGAGCAGATGGTTGGGATCGAAGGCGCATTTGACACGCATTTGCTGATCGAGGTCGATCTGGTTGAACATTTCCGGCATCAGGTCGCGCTTCTCGACCCCGACGCCATGCTCGCCGGTGAGCACGCCACCGACCTTGACGCAAAGCCGCAAAATGTCGGCGCCGAAGCTTTCCGCCTTGTCGAGTTCGCCCGGCACGTTGGCATCGTAGAGGATCAGCGGATGCAGATTGCCGTCGCCGGCGTGAAAGACATTGGCGACGCCGAGACCGTATTTTTCCGACAGCTCGCGCATGCCGGCCAGCACGCGCGGCAACTCCTTGCGTGGGATCGTGCCGTCCATGCAGTAATAGTCGGGCGAGATGCGGCCAACGGCGGGGAAGGCCGCCTTGCGGCCGGCCCAAAAACTCAGCCGCTCCTGCTCGGACTGCGAGATGCGGCACGTAGTCGAGCCGTTGCGGATGGCGATCGCCTCGACCGCGGTGATGAGATGATCGACCTCCACGCTCGGACCGTCGAGCTCGACGATCAGCAGCGCCTCGACATCGAGGGGATAGCCGGCATGGACAAAATCTTCCGCCGCATGGATTGCCGGCCGGTCCATCATTTCCATGCCGCCCGGAATGATGCCGGCGCCGATGATGTCGGCGACGCACTGGCCGCCCTGCTCGCTGGTCGGAAAGCCGATCAGCAGCGCGCGCGCCGTCTCCGGCTTCCTCAGGATGCGCACGGTGACCTCGGTGACGACGCCGAGCAGACCTTCCGAACCGGTCATGACGCCGAGCAGATCATAGCCCTCGGCGTCGAGGTGACCGCCGCCGAGCCGCACCACCTCGCCATTCATCAGCACCATCTCGATGCCGAGCACATTGTTGGCGGTGAGGCCATATTTCAGGCAGTGCACGCCGCCGGAATTTTCCGCCACGTTGCCGCCGATCGAGCAGGCGATCTGGGAGGATGGATCGGGGGCATAGTAAAACCCGTCCTGCTCGACGGCGATGGTGATGCCGAGATTGGTGACGCCGGGCTGGGCGACGACGATACGGTTGGGAAAATCGATCTCGAGGATGCGGTTGAACCTGCTCATAACGAGCAGCACCGCGTCCTCCAACGGCAGCGCGCCGCCCGACAGCGAGGTCCCGGATCCGCGCGGCACGACGCGAATGTTGCGGTCGTTGCAGTATTTCAGCACGCGCGAGACCTGCGCCACCGTCTCGGGCAGGACCACGACCAGCGGCACTTGCCGGTAGGCGGTCAGGCCATCGCTTTCGAAGGCTCGCATTTCGTTGGCGGCGTCGACCACGCCCTCGCCCGGCACGATGATGCGCATGTCGGCGACGATTTCGTTGCGCCGGCGCAGCGTCCCGGCGTCTGGCTTGGGCATGGCAAGGCCGGACATCGGCGCTTCCTCCACTCGACTGGTAAAAATGATTTACCAGCTAGCGGCATTTGTTGCAAACCCTGCTTTGATGGCATCCGGGCGGCGAACGCGGGCAAAGCTTCCGCAGCGGCAATCTGCCGCTGCATTTCTATTGCGTTCGAAGCATAGCGCGGCCTATTCGCCCGGATGTTTCGCCGGCTCGGAATGCATCCGTCGCACCCTGCGCACGCCCCACCAGACCAGCAGGACGGCGAACGGCACCGAGGAGGCGGTGACGACCTCCGGCGCGAAGGTGTGGCCAAAAACCGACGCGCCCTTGGCGACATAGCCGATGAGGCCGACCACGTAATAGGAGACGGCGGCGACCGAGAGGCCTTCGACGGTCTGCTGCAAGCGCAGTTGCAGGCGGGCGCGGTTGTTCATCGAGGCGAGCAGGTCGCGGTTCTGCTTCTCGACCTCGACATCGACCCAGGTCCGCAGCAGCGTGGTGGCACGGGTCAGCTTGCGCGACAGATTGGCTTGGCGTTCCTCGACCGAGCGGCAGGTGCGCATGGCTGGCGCCATGCGCCGCAGCAGAAAGCCCGCCCAGGTGTCGTAGCCCTGCACAGGCTCCTCATCCAACGCCTCCAGCCGTTCCGTGACGATGCCGTCATAGGCGCGACTGGCGCCGAAGCGGTAGAGGCTGGAAGCGGCATCGGCCTCCAGTTCGGCGGCAAGCTCCGTCAGGCCGGCGAGCAGCGTCTGGTTGTCGCGCGTCTCGGCGACCTTCATTTCCAGCGTCGTCTGCGCCAAGCGGTCCTCGATGCGGCGAGCGCGGCCGGACAAGGTGAGCGCCAGCGGCAGGCCGAGCATGGCAAGCGTGCGGTAGGTTTCGATGTCGATCAGCCGCTGCGACAGCGCGCCGGTGCTGGCCGGAGTGAGACCACGGTCGAGCACCAGCATGCGGGTCATGCCGTCGCCGTCCTGGCGGAAGTCGGTGACGATCGCCGCGCTGCCGCGTTCGACCAGCGAGTGACAGAGGCTGGTCGGGTCGAAGCCGGCGATCAGCCTCTCGTTCGCCTGCGTCCATTTGCGGATCTCGAGCCGGATACCCGAGATGACGGTTCCCGGCGGTGAAAAGCCGTTGCCGAAGGGCGAATCCTCTTGCCCCCGGCCGTTCTCGGCCAACGGCCCTTCCCAGAGATAGGTCGAGAATTCCGTGTGCCGCTCCCAGCGCAGCGTGCCCTTGCCCCATTTCATGGCGTGGTGGCGGGCATGACGCTCGGGCGCGGCGATGCCGAGGCGGCGTGACAGTTCCGAAAGCACGGCATGGTCGACCGCGGAGCCGCCTTCGGTCATGAAGGAGAGTTGGACGAGCACGCGCGGCTTCTCGACCAGCGGATGCGGGCGGGCATGAACCTCGCCGAGCGCGCCGGGCCGGCCTTCATGCGCCGGAAAGCCCAGGACACTGCCTTGGCTGCGCGGCTGGAATTCAAGATTGGACGTCTCGTCCGACACGTCTGGTCCCCCTGGTTTCGACCCTTCGTGCAATGGCGTCCTCTTGCGGCAATCGGCGAGGGACGTAAACAGCAAAGTTTAGCCCGAGACGATATGCCGGCGCGGCGCGGAAATCGACCCGATGAGACGAATTGGATAAATAATTTGACCAGTTGGCGACGGAGGCATTAATCTGCGCGACATCATTCCGTTCTCCAGGCGCTTCCTTTGGGCGACATTTTCTCCAGGATCGAGCATTCGCGCACCGCCGACGAGGTGGTGCAGCAGATCGAAAGCCTAATTCTCGAAGGCGTGCTGCGCACCGGCGACCGGCTGCCGGGCGAGCGCGAGCTGGCACGCCAGTTCGATGTGTCGCGGCCCATTCTGCGCGATGCGCTGAAGGCGCTCGAAGGGCGCGGCCTGCTGTCGACACGTCCGGGCGGCGGTACCCACGTCGCCGACATTATCGGCCAGTTGTTCACCAAGCCGGTGGCGGACCTGATCTCGACGCATCGCAAGGCGGTGGCCGACTATCTGGAATACCGCCGCGAGATCGAAGGCATAGCCGCCGAATATGCAGCGCGGCGCGCCACACCCGAGGACCTTGCCCTACTCGACCGCATCATGGCACGCATGGACGAGGCGCATCGCACCGGCGACTTCGACGACGAGGCCGAGATCGACGTCGAATTCCATCATGCGATCTGCGAATGCGCGCACAACATCCTGCTCTTGCACACGCTGCGTTCCTGCTATCGGCTGTTGTCGGAAGGCGTGTTCCAGAACCGGCTGCTGGTGTTCACAGTGCCCGGCGCGCGCGAGGCGCTGCTGGCGCAGCACCGGGCGATCCACACCGCGGTCAAGGCCGGCGATCCGGCCGGCGCCCGCCAGGCGGCAATGGACCACATGACCTATGTCGAGCGTTCGATGGCGGAAGCCGAGCGCAGCGGCGACTGGCAACGCGTGTCGCGGCTGAGGCTGAGGCAGCGTTCGGAAGCCGGCGACAGCGAACCAGCGCGCAGGCGCTCCTAGTCAATTCGACCAAGCGGGGACCATCATGAGCGACATTCTCACCATCGCAGACCTCAAGGATCTCGCGCGCCGGCGCGTGCCCAAGATGTTCTTCGACTATGCCGACTCCGGCGCCTGGACCGAGAGCACCTACCGCGCGAACGAGGAAGACTTCCAGAAGATCAAGTTCCGCCAGCGCGTGCTGGTCGACATGAGCAACCGCTCACTGGAAACAACCATGATCGGCCAGAAAGTGTCGATGCCGGTGGCGCTGGCGCCGACCGGCCTGACCGGCATGCAGCATGCCGACGGCGAGATGCTGGCAGCGCAGGCGGCAGAGGAATTCGGCGTGCCGTTCACGCTCTCGACGATGAGCATCTGCTCGATCGAGGATGTCGCTTCGGTGACAAAGAAACCGTTCTGGTTCCAGCTCTATGTACTGCGCGACAAGGACTTCGTGCTCAATCTGATCGACAGGGCGAAGGCGGCAAAGTGCTCGGCCCTGGTGCTGACGCTCGACCTGCAGGTCCTCGGCCAGCGCCACAAGGATGTTCGCAACGGGCTTTCAGCGCCACCCAAGATGACGCTGGCCAACATAGCCAACATCGCGGTGCGGCCTGGCTGGTGGATGGGCATGGCTGGCACGAAGCGCCGTACCTTCCGCAATATCGTCGGCCATGCCAAGGGCGTCGGCGACGTGGCTTCGCTGTCGTCATGGACGACGGAGCAGTTCGATCCGCAACTGTCGTGGAAGGACGTCGCCTGGATCAAGGAGCGCTGGGGCGGCAAGCTGATCCTCAAGGGCATTCTCGACAAGGAAGACGCACTGATGGCGGCCAAGACCGGCGCCGACGCGATCATCGTTTCGAACCATGGCGGGCGGCAGCTCGATGGCGCGTCATCGTCGATCATGGTGCTGGAGGAGATCGCCGATGCGGTTGGCGACAGAATAGAAGTGCATATGGACGGCGGCATCCGCTCCGGCCAGGACGTGTTGAAAGCGCTCTGCCTGGGCGCCAAGGGCACCTATATCGGCCGGCCATTTCTTTACGGCCTGGGCGCGCTCGGCAAGGAAGGGGTTACCAAAGCGCTGGAAATCATCCGCAAGGAGATGGACATTACGCTGGCTCTGTGCGGAAAGCGTCTGGTCACCGACATGGGCAAGGACCAGCTCCGGCGCTAAGTCCGTGACATCTGACCACGGAGATATCAACACCTTGGCGGAACCCGGCATCCATTTCCTCGACGCACACGGGCCGGACGGCGTGCGTCTCTACGCGATCGGCGACGTGCATGGCCGGCTCGACCTGCTGGCCGCCATGCACGGCCAGATCAAGGCCGAGATCGCGAAGGACCTGGTTGCGGACTGGCGCATCATCCACCTTGGCGACTATGTCGATCGCGGACCGGACTCCAAGGGCGTCATCGACTTTCTGATCGAAGCGCGCGAACGCGATCCGCGAAACATGATGCTGGTTGGCAACCACGACATCGGCTTTCTCGACTTTCTCAAGACACCCGATCCCGAAGGGCTCTTCATCCGCTTTGGCGGTATCCAGACCGCGCAATCCTATGGGGTGACGATCAGCAACGGCAGCGGCGTTTGGTTCGGCAAGGCGGAATCAGCCATGCGCAAGGGCCACCAAGCCCTGCTCGAAGCCGTGCCGCAAAGCCATGTCGACTTCCTGCGATCGTTGCCGTTCTCGGTGACGTCAGGCGACTTCTTCTTCTGCCATGCCGGCATCAGGCCAGGCATTCCCCTGGACAATCAGAACCCGCAGGACCTGATCTGGATCCGCGATGTTTTCCACGACCACACCGGCCTCTTCGCCAAGGTCGTGGTGCACGGTCACACACCGGTCCCGGAGGCGGAAGTGATGGCCAACCGGGTCAATGTCGACACGCTTGCCTGGCAATCAGGCATGCTTACCGCGCTCGTTGTGGACGGCGTGGACAAACGCATCCTGGAAATGTCGATAAAAGAGCCTTGAGGGCTTCGGCGCCCGGGGGTGTGACGGATGCCCTGGCTAGCGCAGGGAGGCGGTGACGCCATAGCCGTCGACCGCGTTGTGGTTGTTGGCCGCATCGGCGGCATAGATACCAAGACCGCAAAGCACGATGGCGGACAACATGGCAAAGGACAGAAGCGCTGCTTTCACGGAGGTCATCTCTTGTTGAGCCTTCTGCATCTGTGCACGAGGCGGTTACCAATGCGTTGAAAAGGAAAAATCGCTTCAAAGTTTCGACGATTTCGCGCTTCTAGGCGTGTTCCGTATCGATGGTGTGTCGCGCGGGTCACACAAAAGGTTCATCCCGGTTGCACAGCCGACATAGAGCGCGCGCCTTCTAGGATGGCGGCCGGACACAAGCCAAGGATGAAAGGGGTTTTCCCGGACGGATTCATGGCCGCGTGCCAATTATGTCACGCAGAACGCGAGGGATGGACGCTCAGGCTGTTTCGAAATTCGCTCTGACAGCTCTCAGATCGTCGCCACCCAGGCACGGGCAATGGCGAGACCAGCAGCATCGGCGTCAGGGCCATTGCGGGCCATTTCGTCATCGAGCCTGCCGGCCCAGTCGGGATGGCGCGCGGCAATGATCGGCGCGAAGGAGGAGCTCCAGTCCTTCACCATCGGCCGGTCAGCCTCGAAGTGGAACTGGAAGCCGTAGACGGCGCGGCCGAGGCGAAACGCCTGGTTTTCGGCGACATCGTTGCCGGCGAGCCGCACGGCGTTTTTGGGCAGCACGAATGTGTCGTCGTGCCACTGGAAGATCGGGAACTTTTCCGGCAGCTCAGCCAGCACCGGATCAGCCTTGCCTTCCGACGTCAGCGACACGCCGTGCCAGCCGAATTCATTGGCGCCGCCGATGCGGTTCTCGCCACCAAAAGCACGGGCGACGAGTTGGCCGCCGAGGCAGATGCCGAGCACGGCGCGATCCTTGCCGGCAAAATCGCGGGTGAGTTCGAGCAGCGCCGGAAAATAGGGATATTCTTCGTCGGCCAGCGCATTCTGGCCGCCGCCGAGCACCACCATGGCATCATGGCCGGTTGCGTCCTGTGGCAGCGGATCGCCCTTGTAGGGGAGGCGCACATCGAGATCGGCACCCGCTTCCGCCAGTGCCGCACCGACCTGGCCGAGCCCGGTATTGTCGTAGTTCTGGACAACCAGCACACGCATCGAAAACCTGCTGACATGAAAAAGGTGCCGCGAGCGATATCATGACGCCGGCATTTCAGCCAAGATACGGGCGCGCGGAGAAAACTATGCCACTGCAGAACCGGGTCGATCCGTTCGGCGCCATCCACGCCGTGCCGGAGCGCGGCCTGTTCACCGGCAATCGCGGCATCATCCACGACCCCGCGACAAAGACTCTCCTGAAAAAGCGCTGGGCGCTTCAGGCCTGGATCATCTGCGTGTGCCAATTCCGCAATGTGCGGCGCGAGCCGATGGGCCGCAACCGGGCCGGTGGCAAGGCCGGCTGGACCGAGCTGTTCTTTCTCGACGAGGTGACGGCGCTCGCCGCCGGGCATCGCCCCTGCTTCTTTTGCCAGCGCGAACGGGCCAGGGATTTTGTCGCCCGCTTCGGCCAAGCCTTCGGTATTGCCGAGCCGCGCGCGCCGCAGGTCGACAAGCGACTGCACAAGGAGCGGCTGGCTTCCGGCGGCAAACGGCCTGCGGTCGCAATGGACGCGCTTGCCCGCCTGCCCAACGGTGCGATGATCGCGGCTGGCGGCAGCGCGTACGCCTTGCGCCACGGCGAGGCATTGCCATGGGCTTTTGCCGGATATGGCCCGCCAACCAGCCTTGATCGGTTCGAGGACGAGACGCTTGTGCTGCTGACCCCGGAAACGACGCTTGCCGTCCTGCGCCATGGCTTTCAACCCGTGTGGCATCCTTCCGCCAAGGCTTGACGCCGGCAGCCGCCTCGCCCATTCCTCGGCCATGCGCGCCAACTACAAGATGCAACGTCTGTTCGTGCCCGATGACCTCGGACCAGACATCGAGTTCGAACCCGGCCAGCAGCAGAACCATTATCTCCTGCATGTGCTGCGGCTCGCCGAAGGCACCGAGATCCTTGTCTTCAATGGCCGCGACGGCGAGTGGTCGGCGGCGATATCAGCGAAATCAAAGCGGTCGGTGCGGCTGAAGGTACTGGCACCGCAAAGACCGCAGCCGCCTTTGCCCGATCTCATCTATTGTTTCGCACCGCTGAAGCAGGGTCGGCTCGATTATCTCGTGCAGAAAGCGGTCGAGATGGGCGCCGGCATCTTGCAGCCGGTCATCACCCAGCACACGCAGGTGGCAAAACCGTCGATCGATCGCCTGCGCGCCAATGTCGTCGAGGCCGCCGAACAATGCGGCATCCTGGCGGTGCCGGAGGTTCGCGAGGCGGAAAAATTCGAGCGCCTGCTGATCGGCTGGGACAAGGAAAGGCGGCTGATCTTCTGCGACGAGGACGCCTCGACCAACAACCCGTTGCCTGCCTTGCAGGCGGTAAAGGAGAAAAAGCTCGCCCTGCTGGTCGGGCCCGAGGGCGGCTTTTCCGACGAGGAGCGTAAGACGTTGCGGGCGCTCCCCTTCGTGACCGCCATCCCGCTCGGGCCGCGTATCCTGCGCGCCGACACGGCGGCCGTGGCGGCGCTTGCGGCGATGCAGGCAACAATCGGCGACTGGTAGGACGTTGTCTCTCGCAAGAGGTGCTTGCGGGCAGTGGCCTTCAATTCCTCTTGACCTGTGGCTCAGGATTTTTCGCTTGATCGGCTACTGACATTTCGTCCATTTAGCGCCGGCGGTGGTCCAACCGCCTTTGAGGGCTTGAAAATGGCGCGCGACACAACCGATTTCCGGCCCATCGAAGGCGTAGACGAGCTTGTCGAGCACCTGGCCGAAGGCAACAAGCCGCGTGAAAAATGGCGCATCGGCACCGAGCACGAAAAATTCCCGTTCTATGTCGATGGCAACGCACCGGTGCCTTACGGCGGCGAGCGCGGCATCCGCGCCATCCTAGAAGGCATGCAGAACAAGCTGGGCTGGGATCCGATCATGGATGCCGGCCGCATCATCGGTCTGGTCGAGCCGACCGGCCAGGGCGCGATTTCGCTTGAGCCCGGCGGACAATTCGAGCTCTCCGGTGCGCCGCTGGAGTCCATCCACCAGACCTGCCGCGAAGGCAACGCCCACCTGGCGCAGGTGCGCGAGATCGCCGAGCCGATGGGCATTCGCTTCCTTGGCCTCGGCGGCAGCCCGAAATGGTCGCTGGCCGAGACGCCGAAAATGCCGAAGTCGCGCTATGAGATCATGACGCGCTACATGCCCAAGGTCGGCACCAAGGGCCTCGACATGATGTACCGCACTTGCACGATCCAGGTGAACCTCGACTTCGAGAGCGAGACCGACATGCGGCGCAAGATGCAGGTGTCGCTGAAACTGCAGCCGCTGTCGACGGCGCTGTTCGCCAACTCGCCCTTCACCGACAGCCGGCCGAACGGGCTGCAGAGCTGGCGCGGCGACATCTGGCGCGACACCGACAACCAGCGCTCCGGCCTGCTCGAATTCTGCTTCTCGCGGGATTTCGGCTTTGCTGACTATGTCGAATGGGCGCTCGACGTGCCGATGTATTTCGTCATCCGTGACGGCCACTATTATGACATGACGCACATCACCTTCCGCCAGTTCATGGCCGGTGCCGCGCGTAACGAAGTGCCGGACGGCCTGCCGACGATGGGCGATTGGGCGAACCATCTGTCGACTTTGTTCCCAGACGTTCGGCTGAAGCGTTTCCTGGAAATGCGCGGCGCCGATGGCGGTCCCTGGCGGCGCATCTGCGCGCTGCCGGCCTTCTGGGTCGGGCTGCTTTATGACGAGGCAGCACTCGACGCGGCCGAGGCGTTGACGTCGAGCTGGACCTACAAGGAAGTGCTGGCCATGCGCAACGCCGTGCCGGAGCTCGGTATTGCCGCGCCCTTCCGCAACACCACGCTGCGCGAGATCGCGCGCGACGTCATGGCCATTTCGCGCACCGGGCTGAAGAACCGCGGCAAGAAGAATCGCGACGGCTACGACGAAACCTCGTTCCTCAACACACTCGATGAAGTTGTGGCGCGCGGCACCACCAGCGCCGAGGAGATGCTGTCGGCCTATCACACACGCTGGGGCGGCTCGATCGAGCCGGTATTCATGGAATATGCCTATTAACCGCGGGCGATGGCCACGGCAAAAGTAGCTTCAATCAGGCATTGAAACGAATTAGGCTCTCTTTCGAGGATTTCCCGGAGGAGAAGCCGATGCCCACCTTGTTCGACATGCTGACGCAGGCCCAGAACGGCAATGGCATGCAGGCGCTTGCCCAGCAATACGGGCTTTCGATGCAGCAGACACAGGCGGCGGTCGCCGCACTGTTGCCGGCCTTTTCACAAGGGTTGCAGCGCAACACCGCCGATCCCTATGGGCTCGGCGCCTTCATGACGGCGATGGCAAGCGGCCAGCACGCCAAGTATTTCGAGGACGCGACCCGCGCCTTCTCCCCGCAAGGCGTCGATGAAGGCAACGGCATTCTGGGACATCTGTTCGGTTCGAAGGACCTGTCGCGCGCCGTGGCCAGCCAGGCGGCGCAGGCGAGCGGCGTCAGCCAGCAGGTCCTGCAGCAGATGCTGCCCGCGATCGCCTCGATGGTGATGGGCGGACTGTTCAAGCAGACGACGAACCAGTTGACAGGCGGCCAGATGCAGGCTGCGGGAGGCTTCGGCGGCCGCAACAATCCACTGGGCGAAATCATCGAGCAGATGATGCGGCAGGGCGGCATGCAGGCACCGGCGCCACAACAGCGCCAGGCGCCGCCGTCTCAGATGGACAACCCGCTCGGCAAGGTCTTGCAGGACATGTTCGGCGGCGGCTCAGCGCAACCACAAAGCCAGCCGCAGCCGGCACCCAATCCCTATGGCGATAATCCGCTCGGCAAGGTGCTGCAGGATATGTTCGGTGGCGGCGCGCCGCAGCAACCACAAGGTCGACCCCAGCCACAGCAGACACAGAGCCCCTACGGCGACAACCCGCTGGGGAAAATCTTCGAGGAGATGCTGCGGCAAGGCGGCGGCTTCGGTGGCATGCCGGGCGGGCAGCCGACGCCGCAACCTCAGGCACCGCAACCGCAGCAGCGCCAGACCCCACAGCCGCAGGCCAATCCAAGCGGCCGGCCAAGGAACCCGTTCGACGACATTTTCGGCAAGATGTTCGAAACCGGCGCCCAGCAGCGCGACGACTACCAGAAGGGCATGGAAACGATCTTCGACCAGTTCAAGCGCGACATGGACCGGCGATAGCAGTTCAAACGTCCGAGACAAATCCATGAGCAAACGGCTGGAGCAGATGCGCCGCAATCCTCGTGGTGACTGGTCGATCAATGACGTGAAGGCAGTTTGTGACGAGGCGGGCGTCCGATGCATGCCCCCGAGATCAGGCGGTTCGCATTACAAGATCTATCATTCTGCGATGGCCGACATTCTGACCGTGCCTTTCAAACGGCCAATCAAACCCGTATATATCCGGAAACTCGTAACATTCATCGACGAGGCAAAGAGACATGACGGACAGACTTGAATATCCGGTCATCATCGCGCCGCTTGCGATCGAGGACGGAGGTGGGTTTTCAGCCCTTGTACCAGATCTTCCTGGTTGCATGAGCGACGGTGAGACTCCCGAAGAGGCCATCGCAAATGTTCAAGACGCCATAGCGTCCTGGATAGAGGCCGCGCATGATCTCGGCAGATCGATACCAAAACCATCGCGAAAGCTGGCATTCGCCTGAGCAAAAAGAAAAGCCCGGTCCTTGGGAGGACCGGGCAGCGTGCAGGCAGGCCGGCGGGGAACCGGCAGGGAGTGGGGAGCCTGCATGAACCTTGGTCGCGCTGAGCCGCAAAAAGGTTCAACGGGACCGAAACTCAGCAATCAGGCCACCTTGCGGGCGATGTCCTCGATCGTTTCAACGCGGTCGCTGGCGATCTCACGCAGGATCGCCGTCGGGTCGCGGCCAAACGGCACGTCGATTGCGACATGCAGGTCGGCGCGCGTCAGGCCGATATCGGCGAGCTCGGCGTCCGACATCTCGCCAAGGCGGTAGAAGGCGCGGCGGTTTTTCCAGGCGCGGTAGGCGTTGGAGACGGTGTTGGCCACGCGCGTCGCAACGGCCGGACGCGAAGTGATGCGCGAGGTCTCGGTGGCGAAATCGATCGTGGTCATGTCGGTCTCCTTCAGACTCGAACGGGCGAAACCCGACGACCGGCGCTGATGACAGCGGCCGTTCCGGCTTCGATTCACATGCCTTCATGTGGACAATGCCAATTTGCCATCGACCGATTGATTAATCCAACGAATGTTTTTAATATTTGGCATCAACACTAGTGATGGATCACGCCGATGAAAGCGCCGCTCGATCTCGATCAATTACAGACCTTCATCTCGATCGCCGATACCGGCAGCTTCACCCGTGCAGCGGAAGAAGTGCACCGCACCCAGTCGGCGGTGTCGATGCAGATGCGCCGGCTGGAGGAACGGATCGGCAAGCCCCTGTTCGAGAAGGAGGGGCGCAGCAACAGGCTGACGGAGGAAGGCGACAAGCTGCTCTCCTACGCAAGACGGCTGCTCTATCTCAACCGCGAGACGCTCGCCGCCTTCGACGACCAGCGGCTCGAAGGCACGATCCGCATCGGCACGCCGGACGACTATGCCGACCGTTTCCTGCCGGAGATCATGGCACGCTTCACCCGCTCCAATCCGCGCGTCGAACTGACCGTCATCTGCGAGCCGACGCCGGGCCTAGTCGAGCACATCAAGCGCGGCAATCTCGACCTGGCGCTGGTGACGCACAATGATGTGCGCGGCCAATCGGAGGTGGTGCGGCGCGAACCGCTGCTGTGGGTCTCCTCGGCCAATCACGCGACGCACGAGCAGGAAATCCTGCCGATGGCCTTCGGCCGGCCGAACTGCATCTGGCGACGCGCCGCCGTCGACGTTCTGGACCAGCAGAACCGCGACTACCGCATCCTGTTCACCAGCTTCTCGGCGACCGTGATCACCGCCGCCGTGCTATCCGGCCTGGCGATTTCGGTGCTGCCGGAATGCGCGCTCAGGCCCGGCATGAGGGTGCTGGGCGAAGCCGACGGCTTCGGCGCCCTGCCCGACTGCCGCATCGGCATCATGCGCGGCCAGACCTCACGACCCGAGATCGTCGATGCGCTTGCCCGCCACATCTCGGAAAGCCTGGACAACATCTCGATCCCGCTCGGCGAGGACACGGGAACGTTCGACTTCGCGGCCCTCGCCTTCGCCAAGATAAAGCGGAGCAAGGCAAACCAGATCGTGCCCGGCTGGTAGGATGCGGGTCATGAATATCGGGACTGACATGGCCGCCTTGACGTCGGCGCTCAACCAGCCCCCAATCACCGGATGAGCGAAGCAGCATCCGAATCACGCACCAACGCCACCGAATACACGGTGAGCGAGATTTCGGGCGCGCTGAAGCGCACGGTCGAGGACGTCTTCGGCAATGTGCGGGTGCGCGGCGAAATCTCGGGCTATCGTGGGCCGCATTCCTCCGGCCATGCCTATTTCGCGCTGAAGGACGACCGCGCCAGGCTCGACGCCGTGGTGTGGAAAGGCACGATGAGCCGGCTGAAATTCCGTCCCGAAGAGGGGATGGAGGTGATCGCCACCGGCAAGCTCACCACCTATCCCGGCAAGTCCAACTACCAGATCGTCATCGACAATCTGGAGCCGGCAGGCGCCGGGGCGCTGATGGCCCTGCTGGAGGAGCGCAAGCGCCGGCTGCAGGCCGAAGGGCTTTTCGACGCCGGCCGCAAGCGCCGGCTGCCATTCATGCCGTGCACCATCGGCGTCGTCACCTCGCCGACCGGGTCCGTCATCCGCGACATCATCCACCGCATCAAGGACCGCTTTCCGCTGCATGTACTGGTCTGGCCGGTGCGCGTGCAGGGCGACACGGCGAGTGCGGAAGTGACCAATGCCGTCACCGGTTTCAACGCACTGGCGTGGGACAGCCCCATCCAGCGCCCCGATCTGCTGATCGTCGCGCGCGGCGGCGGCAGCCTGGAAGATCTGTGGGGCTTCAACGACGAGGCGCTCGCCCGCGCAGTCGCCGCCTCCGACATTCCGGTGATTTCGGCCGTAGGGCATGAAACCGACTGGACGCTGATCGACCTTGTCGCGGATGTGCGGGCGCCGACACCGACGGGCGCGGCCGAAATCGCCGTGCCGGTGAAGGCTGACCTCGAAGCGACGCTGGCCAGCCTCGGCGCACGGCTCAAGGCCGCGGTGCTGCGCAATTTCGAACGCAAGCGTCAGGCAGCCCGTGCGGCGGCGCGTGCGCTGCCCTCGCCCGATCAATTGCTGGCGTTGCCGCGCCGGCGCCTGGACGAGGCGACATCGAGGCTCGGTCGTGGCCTGATGGTTTCCACCGAGCGCAAGCGGGCACGATTCTTCGCCGTAAAATTGACGCCGGCAATGCTGTCGCAGCGGATTGCCGAGGCGCGTCGCACCAACGACCGTAATCTTTTGCGCGCGCAAGGGGCGCTGCGCACCCTGGCGAGAAGCCGGCGCGCGGAGCTCAATCGTGCCGCGGACCAGTTGCCAAAATGCGCCAAGGCGTCGTTGCAGCGGCACAGACAGCAACTGGCTTTGCTGCAGGGCCGCATCACGATCGAGCCGACAGCCCGGCGGCAACGTGTGCAGAGGGATATGCTCTCGGCTTTGACGAGACGCGGCGGTCAGGCGATGCTGCTCAGGCTGGAGCGGTTGCGCGGCCGCATCATCCAGGCCGACCGGCTGATGGCGACGCTTTCGCACAAGGCCGTCCTGGCGCGCGGCTTCGCGCTGGTTAAGGATGCCGACGGCGCCGTCATCAAGCAGGCCGCCGACGTGGCGTCTGGGATGGCGCTTTCGCTGGAATTCGCGGACGGTACGGCGGATGCGGTGGCAACCAGCGGCGCGGCGCGGCCAAAGCCCGCTGCCAAGCCGGCTGCAAAGGCCCCAGTTGCCAAGGCTAAAGAACCCGGCAATCAGGGATCCTTGTTCTAAGAGCATGACCGACAATCCGCACCATCTGGCAACGCCGTCCGGCAAGCCGCGCGCGCGAAGCTTCAATATCGGCTTCGACGGAACGCCTGGGCCGTTCAACGCGATCACCGACGTGCCTGGCGTCGCGGTCGGCTATGCGACGCTGATATCGGGCGATGGTCCGCTTGTCGTCGGCAAGGGGCCGGTGCGCACCGGTGTCACCGCGATCCTGCCCAGGTTGCGCGACGAACTGGCGACGCCGGTCTTCGCCGGCATCTTCAGCCAGAACGGCAATGGCGAGCTGACCGGCTCGCACATCATCGAGGAAACCGGCGCCTTCAACTTCCCGATCACCATCACCAACACGCATTCCTGCGGGGTTTCGCGTGACGGCACGCTGCGTTGGATGAACCAAGTGCTGCCGGCGGCCGTCGACAGCGCCTGGGGCTTGCCCGTGGCAGCGGAGACCTATGACGGGTTTCTCAACGACATCAACGGCCACCATCTGACATCGGAGCATGTCGCCGAAGCCCTTGACGGCGCCGCCAGCGGTCCCATCGAGGAAGGCAGCGTCGGCGGCGGCACCGGCATGATCACTTTCGGCTTCAAGGCCGGTTCCGGCACGGCCTCGCGCATCGTCGCATGGCAAGGGCGCACCTACACGGTCGGCGCCTTCGTGCAGTCGAATTTCGGCAAGCGGCGCAATTTCACCATTCGTGGCCTGCGCGCCGGTTCCGAACTCACCGAACCGGCGATCCGCGAAGCCACGTCGCGCGCGGAAAAGGGCTCAATCATCGCCGTCGTGGCGACCGACGCGCCTTTCCTGCCGCACCAGATGAAGCGGCTGGCCCGCCGCGTGCCGCTCGGCGTCGCCATGACCGGCGGCTTCGGCTACCACAGTTCGGGCGACATTTTTCTCGCCTTCTCGACCGCCAATCCTGCCGCTGCGCTGGGGCTGACTGGCCGCATCGCCAGCGCCGATTTCATTCCCGATGTGGACATCGACCCGTTCTTCGATGCCGTGATCCAGACTGTGGAGGAATCGATCCTCAACGCTCTTGTCGCCAATCACGACGTGACCGGTCGCGATGGCAACTTCGTGCCTGCCCTGCCGAAAGCGTGGCTCAAAGAAAAATTTGGCTGAGAAGGGTACCAAAGACGAAAACGCGGGCCGAAGCCCGCGCATTAAAATCTATTCCGCGGCCTTGCTGGAAGCCTGCTGGTTTTCGTCGGCCTCGGCCGCTTCCTCTAGCCGGGAAGCGATGAGTTCCTGGATGTCGCCGACTTCCTCCTGGATGTCCTCCAGCGGTATGCCGACCTCGGCCGCCTTGGCGGCGCATTCCCTGGCCAGTGTCTCGGCCTGCTTCTCGATCCTGGCCGGGGACTGGCAATGGACCTTTTCGCCGATCCATCCCCGCAAGAATTCGATCGCGTGTTCGCTCATACTGCTATTCCCTTGCGGCAAAGCCGGTTGGTAATCCTAAACGTCTGCATCCCGTAAAGGATGCATGTTCCCATTCGAGCCGAGTCGCGGCCGGACGGCAAGCCGAAGCCGTCCAGGGTCCACAGAGCCGAAGGAATTCGAGGGGTGAAGGACATTTTCTGTTTCTGAAGGACCGTACCGTTGGCGGGATCTGCCCGCTCCAAGCAATTGCTTCTACCTTTACGGCTTCCAGTCCGTTTTCGTATCTCGATGGCTGTCGCTACAGCCGCCCTATGACGTTGCGCTTCAAGGCGCGAGCCATCGAAGCCGCCGCTATATAGTGATATCCATACACTATGTCGACTCTGCTCAAGGCCCGTGCACAGGAGCCATGCAAAAGTCGCATGGATCGCTGATCCGGTCAGAAGTTTTCGACCCACGGCCTGAGTTCCATTTCCCAGGTCCAGGCGCTGCGGTGCTGGCGGTGGATGGCGAGATAGGCCTCGGCGATCGCATCCGGCGACAGCCGCCGATCCTGCGGTTCGGACTCCTGTCCGGACGTGGCCGAGGCAATGGCGCCGTCGATGATGAAATGCGCGACGTGGATGTTCTTGGGCGCCAGTTCACGGGCCATGGACTGCGCCAGCCCGCGCAATCCGAATTTGGGCATCGCAAAGCCGGCGGAGCCGGCGAACCCCTTCACGCTTGCCGTCGCTCCGGTGAAGAAGATCGAGCCCGCCCCTTGAGCGATCAGCCGGCGGGCCGCCTGCTGGCCGACCAGGAACCCGCCATAGGCCCCGACAAGCAGCGCCTGACGAACCGCCTCGGGATCGAGTTCGGCCAGCGGACCGCGGGCGCGGCCGCCGGCGTTGAAAACCACCAGGGAAAGCGGGCCAGCTTTGTCGGCGACATCGAACAGACGCTCCACCGACGTGGCGTCGGAGACATCCGTTGCCACGGCTTGCGCGCCGGTTTGCACCTGCAATGCATCGAGCTTCTCGATGTCTCGGGCGGCCAGGACGATTTGGAACCCTTCCCTGGCGAGAAGACGCGCGATCGAGGCGCTCAAGCCGGAGCCCGCCCCGGCAATGACGGCGACATTGGATGTCATAAGACCTCTCCTTCTTCCACTGATTGCAATGGCTGGCAGATGTTGAACTCTGCCGGATCAGCGCCGCACCGGCAACGCGCACGGCGGAAAGAAAAATGGCCGGGCGCGAAAACGGCCCGGCCAAAAGAAGGTCATAACCTTCAGAGGGGAACACCGTTCAGCGAAATGGGAGGAAAACACCGAACGGATTTATCATTCTGAACCGATCCTTGCACGGGCACGACAAATGATTTTCTAAAATCGGTCCGAACTACGAAAATTCTGTTCGTTCTTGTATCAACTGGCTCAAGCCGCCCCGGTTTCCGGCTGAAGCAGGTCCGCGTAATGGCGGCGCGCGACGTCAGGGTGCGAGCGCAGCCGGCTTTTCAGCACATTGGTTCCGACATCGCGAAACAGCGGATTGTCCGGATCGCTGGCCGGCCCGCGCGCCTGCGCCGCCAGTTCCTCCGGCAATTCGAGCAGCGGTATCGTCGCATCGAGCTTGGCGCTGAAGAAGAACGGCACCGAAATGCGCTCGATGCCGGCGGGCGGCGTCACGACGCGATGCACGGTCGCGCGCAAATAGCCGTTCGAGGCCAGTTCGAGCAATTCACCGATGTTGACGACGAGCGTGCCGGGAATGGGGTCCACATCCACCCAGCTGCCATCATAGTCGACCTGGAGCCCCTTGTTGTCATCCTGGAGCAGCAGCGTCAGGAAACCGCCATCCTTGTGCGCGCCGACACCTTGGTCGCCGCCGGTCGCCTCGCGGCCGGGGTAGCGCACGATCTTCATGCGATGGTTTGGTGAGTCTCGATAGATCGGGTCGAAGGCATCCTCGGGTTGCTCGAGCGACAGCGCGAAAGCTTTCAGCAGCCGGATCGCCACCGCTGTTGCCTTGGCCTGCCAGGCAAGCAAGGCCGGTTTAAGCTCCGGCAACGCAGCCGGCCATTGGTTCGGCCCCTGCAGCCGCGTCCAGGCGGGAATTCCGGGGCCTTGCGCTATGGGTTGGCGCTCGACGCCGATGTCGAGCTGTTCGCGCCAATCGGCCTTGCCCTTGGTCAGCTCGCCGCCGGCGCGCGTATAGCCGCGGAACTGCGAGGACTTGACCATGTCGATCGCGAGCTTGTCGGCCTCGCCCAAGGCAAAGAAGCGGCGCGATGCGGTGAGCACCTCGCTGATCTCCGCCCACGAGATGCCATGCCCAGCCAGATAGAAAAAGCCGATGTCGCGCGAGGCGGAACGCAGATCCGCCAGAAACGTCCGACGCTCCGAGGCGCCTTGTTCAAAGCGGCTCAGATCAAGCACGGGTACTATTCTGGGCATATCAGGCTCCTTTCCTGGTTTTCTGCGGATGTTTGCCCATCCGCAAACCAGGACTGTTGGACTTGCGTGCACTCTTGGCGGTCACAACGCCAGCAATGCCTGCAAGTCTCATCGACTCCAGATTGCCAAGAAAGAAACGATCGGCCCTTCGAAGCCGCCGCGACGAACAATTTTTCCACGCGCGCCGGCAAAGCTGACAATGGCCGCGATCATTCAGCAGGACGCGGATCGCCGCAACTGCGCACGGCCTCTGCCCTATTGGGCTGCCCTGAGCACCATGCCGAAGAGGTCGCGTGGCTCGTCGGGATCGGCCAGCATGTCGGTCCCACGACAACGGCGTCTATCGCGGCTATAGCTGGGTGCGGCCTTCAGCTATGTCGGGCTGAAGGCCAACGTGCTCGAATTCATCCCGCCACTGACGCCGACCGAAGATGAAGTGGCCGAGGACATTGATATCGTCGACCAAGCCATTGCCGACGTGAATGCCGGCAAGGTGTGGGATGCGGATGTCGCGTCGTTCATGATGTGGTGAAAGAGCCTCGGCTCACACCAGCCACTCCTTGATCACCGGGCGGGCGAGCACCGTGCGCATGCGGTCCTCGGCATCGGTGACCGCCGGCGCCATCGGCGCGCGGGTCGGGCCGCAATCGACGCCGATGACGCGGAAGGCAGCCTTCATGCCCGGCAGCACGCCGGTCTCCAGCAGTGCCTCGACGAAGTCCTGCGACACCATCTGCAGCGCCTTCGCCCGTGAAAGATCGCCAGCGCGGACCGCCTGGTCGATCGCTACGTAGAGCCTGCCAAGCAGATTGTAGGTTGTGCCGATGCCGCCTTCGGTGCCGAGCATGCCGGCGGCGGCATAGATCTCATCGAAGCCGTAGTAGAAGAGCTTTTGCGGCTGCCGCTTGCGCAGTAGGGAATATTTGAAGAGGTCGGTGGAGGTGAACTTGATGCCGACGACATTTTTGAGGTCGAGCAGCCGAACCAGCAGGGGAAGCGGCAGCGGCCGGCCGGTGCGCAAGGGTATCTCGTAGACGATAAGCGGCAGGTCCGTCGCCGCCGCAAGCGCCTGGTAATAGCCGAAGACCTCCTCGTCGGAGAACGGGTAGGAATGCGGCGGCAGCGCCGACAGCGCGTGATAGCCAAGCTTCTGCGCCTCCCGCGCCAGACGGATGGAATCGCGCAGGTTCGGCATGCCGACATGGGCGATCAGCTTGACGCCCCTTGAGGTCGCGCTGGCGAAGGCCACCTCTTGCTGCGCCAACAATTCGTCCACCGTCAGCAAGCCGGATTCGCCGCTGCTGCCACCGACATAGAGACCGGCCAGACCCTGGCGCAGCACATAGTCGTTGATGTTGCGCTGGCGTTGCGGATCGAACTCGCCGGCATCGCTCAGTCCGGTCATCAGGGCGGCATACATGCCCGCCAATTGCTTGGTCATTGGGATCCTCGGTTTTTCAGATTTGTCATGATGTGGCTTCGCCAGCGTGGTGGCAGGCGACGAGATGCTGGCCGGCGACGGCGGAGCCGAAATCGCGCCGTGCCGGATCGGTCTTGGTGCAGATCTCGGTCGCCAGGGGGCAGCGCGGATGTAAATGGCAACAGGGCGGCGGCTTCGACGGGTCGGGAACGCCACCGCCAAGCACGATGCGCCGGCGCGTTCCGCCCGCCGTGGGATCAGGCACCGGGATCGCCGACAACAGCGCGCGCGTATAGGGATGCAATGGTGCGCCGAATACCGCCGGCGTGGTGCCGATCTCGACGATGCGGCCGAGATACATCACCGCGACGCGGTCGCTGAGATAGCGGATCATCGACAGATCGTGACCGACGAACAGATAGGTCAAGCCGAGGCGCGCCTTGAGGTCGTCGAGCAAATTGACGATCTGCGCCTGGATGGAGACGTCGAGCGCCGAGATCGGTTCGTCGGCAATGATGAATTTCGGATTGGCGGCAAGCGCGCGGGCAATGCCGACGCGCTGGCGCTGGCCGCCGGAGAGCTCGAACGGATAGCGGTTTCGCAGCGCCTCCCGGAGACCCACCATCGCCAACAATTCGCTGACGCGCACATCACGCGAGGCGTGGCTGCCGATCTTCTGCGCACGCAGCCCTTCGCCGATGATGCGGCCGACGGTCATGCGCGGGTTGAGCGAGCCGAACGGGTTCTGGAACACCATCTGCATGTCGCGGCGGCGCTGCTTCAGCTCCTCGCCCGTCGCGCCCGCATAGTCCCTGCCCTCGAACACGATGCTGCCGGCGCTGGGGCGCTCCAGGCCGAGCACGGCGCGACCGGTCGTCGACTTGACGCAGCCGCTTTCGCCGACCAGCGCCAGCGTCTCACCGCGCATCACCTCGAAGCTGACGCCGTCGACCGCATGCACCGCGCCGACCGGCCGTAGCAGGACTCCGCGCCGGATCGGGAAATGCACTTTGAGGTCCGTCACGGTGAGCAATGGTTCCTGGGCAGCTGCGACAGCCGGCTTCACGCCTGATGCCACCGCAAGCGAGCGCGGCAGATGGTCGACCTCGCGCCACCGCCAGCAGGCGGTGGTGTGGCCGGCGGCAACCAGTTCCAGTGGCGGCTTCTGCTCGCGGCAGCGCGCTTCGGCATAGTCGCAGCGCGGCGCGAAGGCACAGAAGGTCGGCGCCAGTGTGACATTGGGCGGCGCGCCCTTGATCGGCACCAGCCTGGTGTTTGCCGCCGTCAGCGACGGGATCGAGTTGAGCAGGCCGATCGTATAGGGATGCCTGGTTGCCGAAAACAAATCGTCGACCGGGGCGCTTTCAACGATCGAGCCGGCATACATCACCGCGACGCGATCGACGAAGCCGGCGACCAGACTTAGGTCGTGGCTGATCCAGATGATCGCCATGCCGAGCTGCTTCTGCAGGCCCGCGACCAACTCGACGATCTGCGCCTGGATGGTGACGTCGAGCGCCGTCGTCGGCTCGTCGGCGATCAGGATCGACGGCTTGCACACCAGCGCCATGGCGATGCCGATGCGCTGCAACTGGCCGCCCGAGAACTGATGCGGAAAGGCGCGCATGCGCTGCGGCGCGTTGGCGATGCCGACCAGCGCCAGCATGTCGAGCGCCTCGCGTTCGGCCTCAGCCTCGTTCAGGCCCTGGTGCTCGCGAAGCGCCTCGGTCAGTTGCAGGCCGATGGTCAACACCGGGTTCAGCGACGACATCGGATCCTGGAAGATCATGGCGATGTCGCGGCCGCGTATCCGGCGCAGTTCGCTGTCGGGCATGGCCAGCAGATCGCGGCCACGAAACAGCGCGCGGCCCGCGGTGACGCGGCCGGGTGGCTTGCGAATCAGGCCCATCAGCGTCTGCATGGTGACCGACTTGCCGGAGCCGCTCTCGCCGACGATCGCCAAAGACTCGCCCTCGGCAAGCTCGAAGGAGACGTCATTGACGGCATGGACGGAGTTGCCGCGCGGGCCGAACTCGACGCTCAGCCCCTGCACGGAAAGCACCGCCTGCTGCCCGATCCCCTTCGCGGCCCTGTCGACGGCAAGCTTGTCGGCGCTCATCATTTGCCACCCATGATGTGCTGCGGATCGAGCGCATCGCGCAGGCCGTCGCCGACGAAGTTGATGCTGAGCACTGCCATGGCGATCATCGCGCCGGGCGGGATCCACATCCAGGGCTGGCTCTCCAGGATCGACAGTGTGCGCGCGTCGCGCAGCATGTTGCCCCAACTGGCGGCCGGCGCCTGCGCGCCAAGACCGAGGAAGGAGAGCGAAGCCTCGAGCAGGATGACGGTCGCGACGTCGAGGGTGATCGCCACCAGGATCGGGCTCAGCACGTTGGGCAGGATGTGTTCGAGGATGATGATCGAGGGCGAGGTGCCGAGCGAGCGCGCGGCCAGGATGAACTCCTGGTTGCGCAAGGCCAGGATCTCGCCGCGTGTCAGGCGGGCTATGGAGGGCCAGCTCAGCAGTCCGATCACGACCATGGTGTTGAAGATGCTGGGCCCGACGACCGCGACGAAAGCGATGATGATGACCAGTCGAGGGAAGGTCAGCACCATGTCGATCAGGCCCATCAGCAAGAGGTCGACCTTGCCGCCGAAATAGCCGGCGACGCAGCCGATGAAGATGCCGATCGCGGCCGAGATCGCGACGGCGACGAAGCCGACCGTCAGTGAGATGCGGCCGCCATAGAGGATGCGGGCGAAGATGTCGCGGCCGGTGCCGTCCGTGCCCAGCCAGTGGATGCCGCCGGGCGGCTGGTTGCGCCCCCTGAGGTCGATGTCGTTGGGTCCGTAATGGGCGATCAGCGGCGCCAGCACGCAGGCGAGCACGATGATGGCAAGCATGATCAAGCCGAGCGTGGCAAGACGGTGGTTGAGGAAGCGGCGCGCCGCCTCGCCCCACAGGCCGCGCGAGGCGCCGGCAGCGATCGTCATATCGGCGGCGGTGGCGTCAGTCATAGCTTACCCTGGGGTCGAGCACGCTGTAGACGAAGTCGGTGGCGAGATTGGCCAGCATGACGATCATGGCGGTGATCAGCACATATCCCATGATCACGGGGCTATCCCTGTTCACCACGGAATCGATGAACATCTGGCCAATGCCGGGCCACTGGAAGATGGTCTCGATCACCACCGAGCCACCGAACAGTGTCGGCAGTGCGAGGCCGAAGACGGTGACCAGCGGGATCAGCGCGTTGCGCAGGCCGTGGCGCAGCGTGATGGTGCGGGGCTTGAGCCCTTTGGCCCTGGCGGTACGCATATAGCTCTGGTTCAGCACTTCGAGCATGCCGGCGCGGGCATAGCGCATGAAGATCGCGGCGCGGAACAAGGCAAGTGCTGCCGCCGGCAAGATCAGGTGTCTGAGATTGTCGAGGAGCGAGAAGTTTTCACCAGCCGTGGAAATGCCCGACGACGGCAGCCAGCGCAGCTCCAGCGCAAAGACGTAGACGAGCAAAAGTCCCATGAAGAAGTCCGGGATCGAGACGCCGACAAAGCCGGCAAGCGTCAGCGAATAGTCGGTGAGCTTGTATTGCCTGAGTGCCGAGAGCACGCCCAGCGTGGTGCCGATGACGAAAGCGACGAGCAGTGCGACACCCATCAGCTCCAGCGTCATCGGCAACCGCTCGACGATGATGTCGCCGACACCGCGGCCATTGACGAAGGAGCGACCGAGATTGCCGTGCAGGACCTGGCCGATCCAGTTGAGGTACTGGACATAGACCGGCTGGTCGAGGCCGAGTTCGCCGCGCCGCATGGCGATCAACTCCTCGCTCGACGGCGCCTCCGCCGTGATCATCGCCAGCACCGCGTCGCCAGGCATGGCATGCGCGATGGCAAAGACGATCACGGTAACGCCGAACAGCACCGGGATGCTGAGCAAGAGTTTTCGCAGGAGATAGCTGAGCACCGGCCTCTCCTAGGGCTGAAGGCGGTTCTGAGACAATGGATCGTGAGGCTCGCTCAGAGCCCCACGACCGGCAGGGATATCCGCGGCTATTTCGCCACCTCCCACTTCTCGACTTCGTTGTAGACCGGGTGATTGAAGATCACGAGCGGCTGTTCCTTGAAGTGCTGCGCCAGGCCGACGATCCGGTTGTTGAAGGCGAGCGGCCGCACCTCGTTCCAAAGCCAGGCCTTGGGCAGGTCCTGATTGAGGATGCGCGAGGCCTCCTGATAGCTCGCGGCGCGCGTGGCGCGGTCGTTGGATTCAAGCCCCTTGTTGAAGAGTTCGTCGACCTTGGGGTTGCAGTAGCCCATGGCGAGCGGCTTGGCGCCGCAGACGACCAGAGGCGAGCCGAGCGAGGGATCGAGGCCCATGCCTTGCGCGAAGAAGCCCATCTGGAAGCTGCCGTCGGCATAGATCTGGTTGATCGCCGCCGGATCGAGCAGGCGCGGCTGGATGTTGACGCCGACGGCGGCCAGATAACTCTGGATGGCGGTGACGGTGTCGACGTTCATCTGGTCGGAATAATAGTAGATGAAGTCGACCGGCTGGCTCGCATCCCAGCCTGCGTCGGTGAGCAGCTGCTTGGCCTTGTCGGGATTGTAGTCGTAGGGTTCGAGGTCCTTGGCGCGCGCCCAGTCCTGCGGGAACAGCGTGTTCAGGAGTTCACCGGCGCCCTGCTTGACGGTCTCGATGATCGCCTTGCGGTCGATGGCATAAAGCATCGCCTGGCGCACGCGCACATCGGCGAAGCGCTTGTTCTCCAGGTTGAATTGCAGATAGGTCGGCAGGCCGGCGGAGAATTTCGGCAGCACGGTCAGATAGTCGAGCTTCTGCAGGCGGGGCAGTTCGGCGATCGGCACGCCGCCGCCCTCATAGGACATGGCGTCGACCTCCTGCGTCTCAAGCGCGGCGATGATCGGCGGCACATCCTTATAGATCTGGTAGATGATGCGGTCGAGCTTGGGCGCGCCAAGGAAATAGTCGGGATTGCGGTCGACCTCGACATACTGGTCGCTCTCATACTTCTTCCAGATGAACGGGCCGGTGCCGACCCGGTTGACCCAGAAGGCATTGCCCTTGATGTCGGCGGGCGCGACCTTGCCCAGAATGTGCTCGGGAAAGATGCTGATGGCGATCAGCTGCAGCTCGACCCAGAGCGGCTTGGCGCTGTCGAGTTCGATCTGCACGGTCGCGTCGTCCACCGCCTTCACCCCGGCAAGCGAGGTGGCCGAGCCATCCTGGAAGGCCTTGTAGCCGGCCACGGCGGAAAGCTTCTGCGACCAGGGCGAGCCGACCTTCGGGTTGGCGTAGAGATTGAGGCTGAACACCACGTCCCTGGCGGTGAAAGGCGTGCCGTCATGCCATTTGACGCCATGGCGCAGGCTGAAGACATAGGTCTTGCCGCCGTCGGGCGTCTTCCAGCTTTCGGCCAGCATCGGCTGCACGCCGTCGCCCGTCCACTTTATGTGGACGAGGCCCTGCAGCACGGTCTCATCGAGCCGGTGGCCGCAGGTGGTGTGCAGCGTGCCCATCTCGATACAGCCGGTGCGCATGGCCGAGCGGAACGTGCCGCCTCCTTCGGCCTTCGCAGCGCCTGCGGCAAGCATGAGCGCCAGGGCCGGCAAAAGGCTGATCAGAAATCGTCTCATGGAATTCTCCTCCCTCGATTGTGTCGGTCGGTGGCGGCTGACGTCGGAGCGCGCGTTCTCGCGGTCGCCTGGTCGCGGTTTCGCGTCCAGTCGCTCATTGGCAAGTAGCGACCTCCTCCTACCCCTCGGTCGCACCGCGCCTCAGCGATCCACAGCTCCTTGCCTGCGCTCGCTTGCGATGACTGGTCTAATAGCTTAAAAGTTAGACCATGCACAATATGCCGGTCCGAAAAAAATTGTCCGACGAGGTCCGTCTCCGCCTGGAGGCGATGATCAGGGATGAAGTTTATCCGGTCGGCGCTTCGCTGCCGTCCGAGCGCGAACTGATGTCGATGTTCGATGTCGGGCGCCCCTCGGTACGCGAGGCGCTGTTTGCGCTGGAGAAGATGGGCCTTGTGCGCATCAACAGCGGCGAGCGGCCCAAGGTGACCCGGCCGACGCCGAAGAACATGCTGGAGCAGCTGACAGGCACCGCACATCTTTTGATGGACCAGCCCGACGGCATCGGCCATTTCGAACAACTGCGGCTGTTCCTCGAAGTCTCGATCGCGCGCCATGCCGCCGAGATGGCGACGCAAGCGCAGATCGATGCTCTGGCCGCCGCGCTGGCCGAAAACGAACGCGCCATTTCACGCGCCCGCGCCTTCGCGGTCACCGACGTCGCGTTTCACCGCGTGCTGACCGCGATCCCCGGCAATCCGATTTTTCTCGCCGCGCACGAAGCGCTGGTGGAGTGGCTGATCAACCAGCGCATCCACATGGCCAACACCGAGCTCGAAAACCGCATCAGTTTCGCCGGGCACAAGGCAGTCTTCGAAGCCATCGAGCGGCACGATCCGGAAGCCGCCGGCCAGGCGATGCGCGAGCATCTGGAAAACGCCCGGCGCAAGTTCAATCCCCGCCAGGCGAAACCAGATTAGCCCTCTCGTCGAACCTGTACACCGGACGAGGTCTAAAGTGATGGTCCCATCTGGATCGGGCTGCCGTCGCTGAACCGGGATTGACGGAACCTATGAAGGTTGTGTCCAGTCTCGTTGCCCTGGATCAAGTCGGACAGGACGCGGCCCATGCCAGGGCCTATGCCAAAGCCGTGGCCGCTCATCCCCGTCGCGATGACGAGACCCGGAACCGCAGCCGTACGATCCACGACAGGCACGACATCCGGCATCGCATCGATCATGCCGGCCCAGCTTGCCCTGAGCGGTACCGCCTCGAATTGTGGGAAAAGCCCCCTGAACTCTCGATCGATGGCGCGAAGCGCCTTGGGCTCCGGGGCAGGATTGAGAACGCGCATCCGTTCGAACGGGCTTTCCTTGTCCGCCTCCCATTTGCGTGGGGTAGACCAGCTGTCCGGATATGCGCGAGGCGCCGCCGGCAGGTAGCGCGTGCCGAAAGGATTTGCTTTCAGGGCGGGCAGGTATTTCGGTGCGTGACGCAATGCATCCGGCCCGACATAGAGCAGATGGCTGCCTCCCGCCGCCAGCGTGTATCCGCCGTCCTTTCTACGCCGGAAGGCGATGCGTTCGTCCGCTGCGGCGCCCGCATGGATTTCCGGCATCGGCGCGGTCGCTGCGACGGTCGTACGGACACTGAGCTGCGGGATCGAGACGCCGTGCGCGCGCAGGAACAGCGACGTCCAGGCGCCGC
The DNA here is from genome assembly GCF_037179725.1 of Mesorhizobium sp. Cs1321R2N1. Taxonomy (NCBI): domain Bacteria; kingdom Pseudomonadati; phylum Pseudomonadota; class Alphaproteobacteria; order Hyphomicrobiales; family Phyllobacteriaceae; genus Mesorhizobium; species Mesorhizobium sp. Cs1321R2N1. Next base: position 35,642 of record NZ_JAPYKP010000027.1, read on the forward strand.
TGGCGACAAGCACGTTCGATGTGGCGATGCGGCCTTGTTCGGTCCAGACACCGCTGATGCGCCCCGCGGAGATATCGAGCATGCGTGCCGCACAGTTCTCGATGATGGTGACGCCCTGGCGAGCGGCCAGGCGGGCAAACGCCGGCACCGCGACCCAGGGCTCGGCACGCATGTCCGATGGCGTGGTCATGGCGCCCTTGAAGGGGCGCGACATGGCCGGGATCAGCCTGGCGGTCTCACCCCGGTCGAGGAGACGCGTGTCGACGCCATGGGCCTCGGCGATCTTCAGGAACTTGGCGAAATCGGCCATCTCCTTGTCGGTCCGCGCGAGATAGGTCACGCCGGTCTGCGTCAAGCCTATGTCCTCGCCGCACTCCTGGGCCAGTTGGCGCCAGAGACGCTGCGCTTCGATGACGATGGGCAGTTCGTCCGCGTCGCGGCCCTGCTGGCGGATCCAACCCCAATTGCGCGAGGACTGCTCGGCGGCGACACGTCCCTTCTCCAGCAAGGTCACCGGTATGTTGCGCCGGGCCAGGAACAAGGCCGCGGTCACGCCGATGATGCCACCGCCGACAATGACCACATCCGACGTCTTCGGCAGCGGCGCCTGAAACTGGATCGGGCTGGCTTCGGTGAAAGGGAAGATCGTCAATGGATTGTCCTTTTCCATAAACATGGCCCCGCGCCGATGGCTGGTTCCGGTGGCGCGAGGTCGCGCGCTTCTATGGGAAACTGGCCAGGCGTGAAGTGCATCGACGAGCACTACACGACCGGCCTTGAAAATTTGCGTGCCAGCTCAATGAAATTGTTGACCACCCGTCGAGGCCGCTTCTCGGCGCCGCAGGCAGCCCCTGGCCTCATCGACAATCGGGATAATTAGGCTCGCCGATGCCGGACAGGGTCAGCCTCGGTGGGACCTGTCGCGACATTCCAGCGGAAGATCGCAAACGATAGCTTGCCGCCCTAAGACTTCAGGCGAGCCCGAACCGCTCTACGGCACGCATGATGCCGCGCAATTCGGCCAGACCTTTCAGCCGGCCGATGAGCGAATAGCCGGGGTTGATCTTCTTCTTGCCGATGTCGTCGGCGAGCAGATGCCCATGATCCGGCCGCATCGGGATTTGCCAGTCGGCCCTGCCTTCCCCGCGACGGCGCTTCTCTTCCTGCATCAGAGCGAGGATGACATGCGCCATGTCGGTGCCACCCTCCAGATGCTCAGCCTCATAGAACGAGCCGTCTTCCTCGATGGTGATGTTGCGCAGATGGACGAAATGGACGCGGTCAGCGAATTCCTTGACCATGGCGACGATGTCGTTGTCGGCGCGCGTGCCGTAGGAGCCGGTGCAGAACGTCAAGCCATTGGCCGGGCTGTCGACCGTCGTGAGGATGAAGCGCGCATCCTCCGCCGTGGAAACGACGCGCGGCAGGCCATAGAGCGAGAACGGCGGATCGTCGGGATGGATGCACATGCGCACACCCTCCTCTTCGGCCGCCGGGATGATCTCGCGCAGGAACCAGGCCAGGTTGTCGCGCAGTTCCTTCGGCCCGATCGCATCGTATTCCGCCAGGGCCTCGCGAAAACTGTCCCTGTTATAGCTGCGCTCCGTCGCCGGCAGGCCGGCGATCAGGTTGCGCTCGATCTGGTCGATCTGCTCCGGCGTCAGCACCTTCAGCCGCTTCTCGGCTTCGGCGATACGCGCCGGCGTGTAGCTCCGCGCGCCATTCTTGCGCTGCAGGACAAAGAGATCATAGGCGGCAAAGTCGATAGCGTCGAAACGCAAGGCATAACCGGTCGTCGGCAGCCGGTAGGCCAGGTCGGTGCGGGTCCAGTCGACCACCGGCATGAAATTGTAGCAGATCGTCCGGATGCCGGCCCTGGCGAGCACGCGGATACTGTCGCGATAATAGCCGGCATAGCGCTCGCGCTCCGGCGTGCCGATCTTGAAGGAATTGTGGACCGGAATGCTCTCGACAACCGACCAGGTCAGCCCAGCCGCCTCGATGATGCGCTTGCGCTCAAGCACATCGGCCTCGGGCCAGGCCCTGCCGTCATAAATCTGGTGAAGCGCTGAAACCACGCCGGTGGCGCCGGCTTGTTTGACATGTTCAAGCGTCACCGGATCATCGGGACCGTACCAGCGCCAACACTGTTCCATTGCCACTTCCTTTTTGCGAGAGACCGGCAACCTATTGTTTGACCATGATGAGTGTCAAACTGAGAGCCGGTATGGATAACGAATGAAGGAGCTTCCGCGATGAAGGATTTTGACGGCAAGGTGGCATTGGTGACAGGGACGACCGGTATCGGCCTGGCAACTGCCAAACGCCTTGCGGCGGGGGGTGCCGCGATCGTCGCCTGCGGCGTCGATCGGGAAGCCAATGCCGCCATGCAGGAGAGCCTCGCCAAGGCCGGAGCGAGCGTTCTGGTGCGGACGGTGGACGTCTCGGTTTCCGACCAGGTGCGCGAGGCGGTCGCGGCCGGCGTGGCGAAATTCGGCGGCATCGATGTCATCGTCAATTCGGCGGCGGTGCATCCCTATGGAACGGCGACGACCACCGACTGGGAAACCTGGAACCGGGCGATGACGGTCAATGTCGGCTCGATCTATCTGACCGCCCATTTCGGCATCCCGGAAATGATCAAGCGGGGCGGCGGCGCCATCGTCAACGTCGCTTCGGTGCAGGGCTTCGCCTGCCAGCAAAACGTCGCCGCCTATGCCACGACCAAGGGCGCCATCCATACACTGACACGTTCGCTGGCGCTCGACTATGCCGCATCGGGCATAAGGGTCAATTCGGTCAGCCCAGGCTCGATCCGCACACCGATCCTCGAAAGGGCCGCGCGTGGCGACGGCGGCAGCGACGCAGATGTCGAAGAAGCCTACAGGCGGTTCGGCGCGGCCCATCCGCTCGGCCGTATCGGCGAGCCGGAGGAGGTGGCGGAGTTCATAGCGTTCCTGTGTTCGTCGAGGGCCGGCTTCTGCACCGGCGCGGACTATAAGATCGACGGCGGCCTCACCGCCGGCATCGGCGTGAAGTAGCGCCATGAAGGCCGGACTTGGGCTCTATCGGGGGTGGCGGCATTAACGCATCCAGTTCGGAACAATCTTTTTTGGTCGAAGTTTTACCCCTTGAAGGGACGAACTCTCCGAAGGAGATTTCCTATGAAACATGTTCTCATTACCAGCATGCTTGCGATCGGGCTCGGCTGCGGGACGGCGATGGCCCAGTCGCAGCAGCCCGCCGACAGCCAATCAGGAGCGGACACAAATTGCGCTTCCGGCACGACCAACTGCCAGAAGGGCTCGAAGATGAAAGAGCAGGCACAGGGTACCAAGTCCCAGACTGATCAGCAGGCTCAGGGCAAGGCCAAGGTCAAGACCGACGAGCAGGCCCAGGGCAAGGCCGGCGCCACCACGGACCAGCAGGCACAGGGCAAGGCCAAGGTCCAGACCGATCAGCAGGCCCAGGGCAAGGCCGGTACCAAGACGGACCAGCAGGCCCAGGATAAGACCAAGGTCCAGACCAATCAGCAGGCCCAGGGCAAGGCCGGCACCACGACCGACCAGCAGGCCCAGGACAAGACCAAGGTCCAGACCAATCAGCAGGCCCAGGGCAAGGCCGGCACCACGACCGACCAGCAGGCCCAGGACAAGACCAAGGTCCAGACCGATCAGCAGGCCCAGGGCAAGGCCGGCACTACGACGGACCAGCAGGCCCAGGGCAAAGCGTCCACGCAGGACAAGACTTCGACCGCTTCCATTAACAATGTGACGGTTGAACAGAAGACCCAGATCACTCAGGTAATCCGGGAAACCAAGGTCGAGCCGGTAGCCAGCGTCGACTTCGACGTCTCGGTCGGCATCGAAGTTCCGCGGCACAAGATCAGGCTGCATCGTTTGCCGGCCCGCATCGTCAAGCTCGTCCCGGCGTACGAGAGCTACGAGTATTTCGTCCTCGCCGACGGCCGGATCGTCATCGTCGATCCGGATACGTACAAGATCGTGCTGATACTGACCTAGAGCAATTTCCGGAAAGTGCGTAGCGGTTTTCCGGGAAAAGCACGTAGCGCTTTCCCTAGGGAATTGCGTAAAAAAAAGAGGTAGAGTACGAGATCATTCAACCCGCCCCGCCGTACGCGGGTCGGGTTGAGCGCTATGGGCGAGATGATGCGGAAAGCTTCCTCGTGCAGGCCTCAGCGCCTGCTCAGGGATTCCGAGGCCGCAATGTCCGCAAGGTAATCGAGTAGCGATGCTCGGCAAGCGGCGGGATGCTGTGCTCCCATTGCGACCGCGAAGGGCCCGTCATGAGATAGGCCGATCTCGGCTCGACCGTGATGGTCCGGCGGTCCCATCCAGACCCATTCTTGCGTCGAAGGCGAAAATCGCAGGGCGCCAGCAGCGAAACGCCCGCGACGTCTTCAAAATGAGGCTTGTCGCGGTGCCAGCCGATGCCGGCGCCGGGCCGGTATTCATTGATCAAGACCTGCGCGAAGGCTTCGGTGGGCCGGCGCGCAAAGGCCGCGACCTGCTCGCGCAAGGGCAACAGAAAATCAGGTACAGGCGGTGCGTCGACGACCTCGCGCCGGTCATAATCGTAGCGAAGGCCAAAACCGACGACACGCCGGTTTGCCAGATAGCCGTGGAAGTCGAAGGGTCTGAAGGGCAGTCCTTCAAGATGCCGGACGAGGTCGATTTCCTCTTGCGGTGTGATCAGTCCGGGCTGGTAGGCGAAACCCTCCGGTAGATCATCCTGAACGGCACCGAAGAGATCATACTGGGCCACACGGCCGGCTGTTTTCGGTTTGAGCGGCGACATTGTGCCTAGATGGTGAAGGCCAGACCGCAAGGCAATACAGGGAACCGCGCTTGCTTGCCTCGGACACATCTCAACACCGGCGCAATGGAACGCTGGGGCGGCGTGAAAGTTTAGGCAACGGCGGTTCCGTCGGGGGCCGCCGGATATGTTCCAGCCTTGGAGTGCCGGATGCCGCGCGTTGAAACCGGGGCCTGCTTTTGTGGGGCGATTGCCGCCGCCATGGACGGTGAGCCCTTCTGGATATGCTACGATCACGATGACGATTGCCGACGGGCGATCGGCAGTCCGCTCACCATCTGGGTCGGATATCGGCCGAGCCAGTTCCGCCTTTTGAAGGGAACGCCAAAGGCTTTCTCCAGGACGCCGGGCGTTGTCCGCACTTTCTGTCCCGAATGCGGGAGCTCGATAGGCTATAGCGACGAAGGCCTGCCGGACGAGCTCTACCTGACAATCGGGTTCTTCGACAGACCCGAAGGGCTGCGGCCACAGGCCCATGCCTATTGGAACCTCAGACTGCCGTGGGTCGACTTTGCCGACAAGCTGCCGCGTATCGATCGATATTCGAGGAAGCGCGACAGGAAGTTCGGCAATCCCCGCGACAGGTAGCGAGGTCGGGTGGCGGAACGGAACCGCACCATGCCTGGCGGGTTTATGTGGCTGAGCCGTCAGGTGCCAGCATGCCGTCGACCGCGATCCGAAACACGCAATACGATCCCGCGACCAGGACGCTCTCCGTCTGGTTCGTGCCGAGCGGCAACCGCTATGACTATGAGGACGTTGCACCGGCAACCTACGCCGCGTTCATGAAGGCTTCCTCGAAGGGCCGCTTCTTCAATGAATTCATTCGGGACCGTTACAGATACCGTCGCGTGGCGTGATGCGGCGCCAGCGGCCCGTCATGCCTTCTTGTTCTGCTCGGCGGGCATCTGATCCGGCGCCGGCTCCCAACCAAAGACACTGCGGCCGCCAAGCAGATGCGACTGGTCGAATTCGCCGGCGACAATTTCCTTGAGGCTGGGACCGGTGACGTATCGCTCGACCTGCCGCGACTGATCGTCGAGCCGCCTCAATGCACCGATTTCCTCTTCGCGACCAAGCCTGGCCTTTTGCACAGCGGACTTCAGCACGCCGATCGTCTCGTCGTAGACCTTGAGCGGAACAGGGAAGGGATGCCTGTCCTTGCCGCCATGCGCCAGCGAAAAACGGCCCGGGTCCGAAAACCGGCAAGGCGCGCCATGCACCACTTCGGCAACGAGGGCCAGCGCCCGCACCGTGCGGGCGCCCACACCAGGAACAAGGAGAAGCTCGGCGAAATCGGCGGGACCTCGCTCGGCGGCCGCGGCCATGTTGCCGTGAAGGCGATGCATCACGACATCGCTTTCGCGGACATCATGGTGAGCCGGCATGACCAGATGCGGCAACAATGGCTGCGCCGGAGCCGGTGCGGTGCCGGGCTCCAGGGCGGCGAGTTCTCGAAGGATGCGGTCCGGCCCAAGATCCTGGAGCAGGTCAAGCTGTCCCTGGCGCGAGGCCTCGGCGCGCCGGTCGGTCAAATTGACGATCTCGCCCTGGTTGGCGCCTTCGATGGCGGCATGCGGCTGGTCGACGAAACTCTTCAAACCTTCGGACAGCCAATGATAGCGGCGCGCCACCTTGCTGTCGCCGTTCATGCCTTGCTGCACCACCACCCAGTCGCCATCGTCGGTGACGATGAAACCGTGCAAATAGAGGTCGAAACCGTCCTGAACGGCGGCGCTGTCCACCTTGGCGACAAGCCGGCTGGCGGTTGCCAGGCGCGCACCGTCGAAGCCGATACGCTCGCCGATTGCGGCAAGTTCATGCGGAGTTTTGCGCGAATGCGCGCCACGGCCGCCGCAGACATGAATGCCGAGTTCGCCCGACAGCGGCGTGAGACCGCGTTTCAAGGCGCCGACGACGCTGGTCGTGATGCCGGAAGAATGCCAGTCCATGCCCATGACGGCGCCGAAGGACTGGAACCAGAACGGATGCGCAAGGCGTCGCAGCAATTCATTGCGGCCATAATGATGGATGATCGCCTCGCACATGATGGCGCCGAGACGCGTCATGCGATCGCCCAGCCATTTCGGCACACGCCCGCCGTGAAGGGGAAGATCAGCACTGCCCGATCGTTGCGCCACGTTGCCTGCTCCTATGTCCGCGAATCTCAGACAAATAGGTATCCCGGACCGGGCAAGGAAGCACTGAATGCTCGCACCCGGGTGGTCGATGAGCCAGACCGGGCTCGGTCCGGTCACGAGAGCAAAGGCGCTCTGCTATCTCACCACGCGCTTCTCGAGCTTGCGGGCAAGAGTGCGCCGGTGCAGGCCAAGCCGGCGAGCCGTTTCGGAGATGTTGAAGCCGGTCTCGACCAGCGTTTCGTGGATGCGCTCCCATTCCAGGTTCTTGATCGAGGTGGGCCGGCTGGAAAGCGGTACGGAAACATCGCCCTCGGCACGGCCGAAGGCGGCTTCGATGTCATCGGTGTTGGCGGGTTTCGCCAGGTAATGGCTCGCGCCGAGCTTGATTGCCTCGACAGCGGTGGCGATGCTGGCAAAGCCCGTCAGCACGACGATCCTGGTCGAAGCATCGCGGGCGCTGAGCAGCTTGACGCACTCCAGCCCGGAGCCGCCAGCCCCAAGCTTGAGATCGACGACGGCGTAAGCCGGAACAGCTGTTTCGAGGGCGCTGAGCAATGCATCCCGGTCGTGGCAGACGACCACGTCGTAGTCGCGCTTTTCGAAGGAGCGCTTCAGCGTTTTCGCGAAGGTCGCGTCGTCCTCGACGATAAACAGCGATCGATCAGGCCTCACGATCATCTCCATCGGTCAGCGCCGCCAGCGGCAGCGAAAGGGTAACACAGGCGCCCTGCTCCATGTTGCGCGCCGAAAAATCGCCACCCAGGTTCCGGACCACGTTCATGACTAGGAAAAGACCAAGACCGCCGCCTGGCCGTCCCTTGCTCGACATATAGGGTTGACCAAGTGCTGCCAGAATACCCTCGTCGAAGCCCGGCCCGCGATCGCGCACGGAAATCACCAGCTTGTCGCCCTGCCGCTCGGCAGTGACGCCAACCCAATCCTGCGATGCTTCCTGAGCATTGTCGAACAGGTTGAAGATGACCTGCTTCAGCGCCGTGTCGGACACGATCTGCTCGTCCGGGTCGAAATCGTTCTTGTATTCCAGCTTGGATGGCTGGCGACTGGTGCGCCATTCCTCGACCAGATCGTCGAGGAAACCGCGAATCGTCGTGCGTATCGTTCCCTCGCCCCTCGCCTGGCCGGAAGACATCAGGATCCCGGACACGATGCGCTTGCAGCACTCGATCTGCGCCTGCATTTCGGCCACATCGGCCGCCAGTTCGCGGTTGCGCGCAAGGGTGCGCATCTGGCGCCAGTCGGACAGGATGACGGATATCGTGGCAAGCGGCGTGCCGAGTTCGTGCGCGGCGCCCGAGGCCAGCAGGCCCATGCGCACGATGTGGTCCTCCTCGGCCGAGCGCTGGCGCAGATCGGCGAGATAGGCGTCGCGCTCGCGCAGATTGCGGTCGATGCGCGTCATGAAGATCACGATCAGTCCGGCCGCCAGCACGAAGCAGATGAACATGCCCCTGATATGCAGGGACAGGAGATCGCTGCCGCCATGATGCGGGATCGCGATCGGCTGGAAGAGGAAGATGAGGAAGACGAAGCAGGCCGAGGCAGCCGCCACGAGGATCCAGGTAAACCTTGGCGTCAGCAATGCGGCGCCGAGCGTGATCTGCAAGAGGTAGAGCGATACGAACGGATTGGACGCGCCGCCGCTCAGGTAAAGCTGCGTCGTCAGTGCCGCCATGTCGAAGATGAGCGCGACGAAGAGTTGGGTGTTGCTGATAGGCCTGATACCGCGCAGGACCAGCAGGCTGAAGATGTTGAGGCCCACCAGGAAAAGCACCACGCCGGCCATCTCCGCCAGCGGCAGTGGGATATCGAACCAGTATTCCGTCGCCAGAATGGTGAGCACCTGACCCGCCACCGCCAGCCAACGCAGCTGGATAAGCAGGAACAGGTTCTTCCTGTTTGTCGCATCGGTATGCGATACTGCCCCGTTCTTGCCGGCAAGGGATGCCGCCACCAGGGATTTGTCATGGCGATGCGCTTGCGTGGGAACGCTCATCTCGCGGGTCCTTGCCGCCGGCGGCGGCCGATCATCGGCCTGGCCAGGGCAGTGGCGAGCATCGCAGCGAGCGTGAACCAGGTCAAAGCATAGACCAGGTGGCTGTTGCGGAAAGTCACGACGGTGAGCCCGCCGCGCGGCCAGCCCTCTATGCCGGATGCTTCCGCATCGACGAAATAGGGAGCGACATTGGTCGTCAGGCCGCGCGCGGTTGCGATGGCTGCGACGTCTCGCGAATACCAGCGATTGCCCGTGGCGTCGTTCTTGCGCAGAAAGCCGCCGCCGGGTTCGCTCATGCGCAACAGCCCGTCAATGACGGCCGGCGCGGTTAGGCCGCCCCTCTCCCGCTCGAACTCAGCCTTGCGCTCCTGGGGAATGAAGCCGCGGTTGACCAGCACCACGAAACCACGGTCGGTTCGCATCGGCGTCAGGACCCAATAACCACCGCCAAGCTCCGTCACCGCCTGCACCAGCGTGTTGGCGCCGCCCAGATAACGTCCGGCCAATCGCACATGATCATACTCGAAACCGGCCGCGGTGATGCCGTTCCAGTTCTCCGGGCCAGGCGCATCGACAATCGGGGCATGAATGCGTTGGTCGACACGGGCAATCAGGTCGAGCTTCCAGACCCGCCTTTCCAGCTGCCATATGCCGAGCCCGACAAACACCAGCACGCCGAGAAGTCCGAGCAGCACAAGGACAAGGCGCGACGCGGACGATCCGCCGGCGCCCTCTAGCGGGACGGCACGTCCGATCGCCTCGATGGTGGTCCTCCCAGGGCCCGCCGCCAGGCTCATGGCATCTCGCGCATGTCGTGTAGCCCCGGCATCATGTTGGCGTTGAGATGGTACATCACCCAGAGCGAGCCGGTCAGCACGATGACGACCAGGATCAGCGTGAAGATCAGCGCCAGCATCGACCATCCGCCTTCCGAGCCGGTGTTCATATGCAGGAAGAAGACCATGTGGACGACGATCTGCACGACCGCGAAGGCCATGATGACGATGGCCGTGGCCTGCTTGTTGTCGATGGCGCCGGTCATGACCAGCCAGAATGGAATGGCGGTCAGGATCGCCGACAGGACGAAGCCGGTCAGATAGCCCCGGAACGATCCGTGTGCTGCTCCACCATGGGCGTGGCCGTGGCCCTCGGCATGATCATGAGCGCTCATCGCAACATCCCCATCAAATAGACGAAGGTGAAGACGCCGATCCAGACGACGTCGAGGAAGTGCCAGAACATGCCGAGGCACATCAGCCGGCGGCGGTTCGCCTCGATGAGGCCAAATCTCGCGACCTGTACCATCAGCGTCACCAGCCAGACGGTGCCGAAGGTGACATGCAGACCGTGCGTGCCGACCAGCGTGAAAAAGGACGACAGGAAGGCGCTGCGCTGCGGCGTGGCGCCTTCATGGATCATGTGCGCGAATTCGTAGAGCTCGATCGACAGGAACGCCAGGCCGAACAGGCCGGTCACCGCAAGCCAGGCTTGCGTCGCCGCGACACGGCCCTTGTCCATGGTCAGCATGGCGAAGCCATAGGTGATCGAGGAGAAGAGCAGCATGGCGGTGTTGACCGCCACCAGATCGAGGTCGAACAGGTCCCTGGGCGCCGGCCCGGCCGCGTAATTGCCGCCAAGCACGCCATAGGCGGCGAACAGCATCGCGAAGATCAGGCAGTCGCTCATCAGATAGAGCCAGAAGCCGAGCATGGTGGAGCCGCCTTCGGCGTGCGCATGCTCTTCTTCCAGGTGGAAGACCGGTTCGGTGCCGGCCGTGATTGCCGTCGATGTCATGCTCAAACCCTTAGCCTTGAGCGGCGAGGAGCGTCGTCCTCGCCTCTTCCGTCTGCGTGACTTCGGCCGCCGGAATGTGGAAGTCGCGGTGATAGTTGAAGGTGTGGCCGATCGCGGTGGCGATGAGGCAGACGAAGCTCAGCGCCGCCAGCCACCAGATGTACCAGATCAGGCCGAAGCCGAGCGCGACGCTGAAGGCGGCCAGGATGATGCCGGTGCCGGTGTTGCTGGGCATATGGATCGGCTTGAAGCCGGCGAGCGGCCTGATGTAGCCGGCCTGCTTCATATCATACCAGGCATCGTTGTCGCGAATGACCGGCGTGAAGGCGAAATTGTAGGCAGGCGGCGGCGAGGAGGTCGACCATTCGAGCGTGCGGCCGTCCCAGGGATCGCCGGTCGTATCGGCAAGCGCCTCGCGCCTGCGGATGGAGACGAAGATCTGGATCAGGAAGGCGGCGATGCCGCAGGCGATCAGCACCGCGCCGAACGCGGCGATGACGAACCATATCTGCAGCGAGGGATCATCGAACACGCGCATGCGGCGCGTCACGCCCATCAGGCCGAGGATGTAGAGCGGCATGAAGGCGAACCAGAAGCCGACCACCCAGCACCAGAACGAGACCTTGCCCCAGAACGGATCGAGCTTGAACCCGAAGGCCTTGGGCCACCAGTAGGCAATGCCGGCGAACAGGCCGAACAGCACGCCACCGATGATGACATTGTGGAAGTGCGCGATCAGGAACAGGCTGTTGTGCAGCACGAAATCCGCCGGCGGCACGGCAAGCAGCACGCCGGTCATGCCGCCGACGGTGAAGGTGAGCATGAAGGCCACCGTCCACATCATCGGCAGTTCGAAGCGGATGCGGCCCCGGTACATTGTGAACAGCCAGTTGAAGATCTTCGCGCCGGTCGGGATCGAGATGATCATCGTCGTGATGCCGAAGAAGGAATTGACGCTGGCGCCGGAGCCCATCGTGAAGAAGTGGTGCAGCCAGACGAGGTACGACAGGATGGTGATGACCACCGTGGCGTAGACCATCGAGGTGTAGCCGAACAGGCGCTTGCCGGAGAAGGTCGAGGTGACCTCGGAAAAGACGCCGAACAGCGGCAGGATGAGGATGTAGACTTCCGGGTGACCCCATATCCAGATGAGGTTCACATACATCATCGGGTTGCCGCCGAAGTCATTGGTGAAGAAGTTGGTGCCGACATAGCGGTCGAGCGCCAGCAGCGAGAGCACCGCCGTCAGTACCGGGAAGGAGGCGACGATCAGCACGTTGGTGCAGAGCGACGTCCAGGTGAAGACCGGCATGCGCATCATCGTCATGCCGGGCGCGCGCATCTTGATGATCGTGCAGATCAGGTTGATGCCCGACAGCGTCGTGCCGACGCCGGCCACCTGCAGCGCCCAAATATAGTAGTCGACGCCGACATCGGGACTGTAGCCGATGCCGGAGAGCGGCGGATAGGCAAGCCAGCCGGTTCGGGCGAATTCGCCGACGAACAGCGAGGCCATGACCAGAATGGCGCCGCCGACTGTCATCCAGAACGAGAAATTGTTGAGGAACGGAAAGGAGACGTCGCGCGCGCCGATCTGCAGCGGCACGACGAAGTTCATCAGTCCGGTGACGAAGGGCATCGCCACGAAGAAGATCATGATGACGCCGTGGGCGGTGAAGATCTGGTCGTAGTGATGTGAGTTCAGGTAGCCCTCGGAGCCATTGAAGGCGATGGCCTGCTGGAGGCGCATCATGATTGCGTCCGAGAAGCCGCGCAGCAGCATGATCAGGCCCAGCACCATGTACATGATGCCGATCTTCTTGTGGTCGACGCTGGTGAACCATTCGCGCCAGAGGTAGCCCCATAGCTTGAAATAGGTGATCACGCCGAGAAGCGCGATGCCGCCGAGCGCCACCGCGACGAAGGTGGCGACGACGATGGGTTCGTGCAGCGGCAGCGAGTCCCAGGTGAGGCGGCCGAAGATGAATTTGGTCAGCGTATCGGGCATCGGCGATCTCTCACAATTCACGCCGCAGCAGGCCGACGGTCGGCGTATGCGCCTCGGCGCTACGGCTGTCTGTCCCTGGCCGGAGCAGTCCCGCCCCGCGAAGCGGGGACAGGTTCTTCGCCGGCCAATAGGTCGGCCAGGCATCGCGGGAGGCGCGCGAGACGGCAGCGGCCTCTTCCGCCGTGCAGATGCTGGCGACATAGGAGGGATCGTTTCCGAACACCGCGCCGCGCCGGGCGAGCTTGTCATATTGCAGCGGCAAGGTGTTGCGCACACCCGCAAGACCGAGACCACCCTTGGCGTCGATCGACATCATCTCGTTCATGCACATCTTGCCGCGCTCGACGCACAGATTGAGGATCGCGCCATAAAGGGCGGGATCGACGGAGGCGTAGTGGCGGACCGGTTCGTTCTCGCTCGGCTTTTCGAGCTCGAGGTAACTGTCGCGGTTAAGCGCCGCCGACGCGGTCCTGGTCTGTGCCACCCACTGGTCGAAGGCCTGGTCGGACAGGCCGTGGAAGGCAAAGCGCATACCCGAAAAGCCGGCGCCGCTGTAGTTGGCGGAGAAACCGCTATAGGTACCCTGTCGATTGATGACGGCGTGCAGCTTCGTCTCCATGCCCGGCATGGCATAGATCTGGCCGGCAAGGGCTGGAATGTAGAAGGAATTCATCACCGCCGACGAGGTGATCCGGAAATCGATCGGCTGGTTGACCGGCGCCGCCAGTTCGTTGACGGCGGCGATGCCGTAATCCGGATAGATGAACAGCCATTTCCAGTCGAGCGCCACGACCTCGACCCTGAGCGGCTTGTGAAGCTGGGTAACGGGCTGGCCGGCTTCGATCCGGTCGATCCGGCGGTATGGGTCGAGCAGGTGGGCGCCAAGCCAGGTCAGCGCGCCAAGGCATATGATGATCAGCAGAGGGGCTGCCCAGATCACCAGTTCCAGTTTCGTCGAATGATCCCAGTCGGGCGCATAGGTCGCCGAGGTGTTGGATTGCCGGTAGCGCCAGGCGAAAAAGACAGTCAGCGCCATGACCGGCACGATGATGATCAGCATCAGCAGGGTCGAGACCACCAGCAGGTCGCGCTGCTGGGCCGCCACATCGCCCGCCGGCGCGAGCACGACCATATCGCAGCCGCTCAACAGCCCGGCCAGGGGAAGCAGAAGCAAGGCTCCAAATCGTTTCATCAGACGCTGTCCTCGATGGACCGCCGCAACGCGTTGGGATGTTGCAGTGCGGTATCGATCAAGGGCTACTGCCGGCGGCGGCGTGGTGACATTGGACAATTTGTCCAATGCCCAGCCCGGGTGGGTCTGGCACAGTGTGCAGCGCACAATGGGATTGCCGCAGTTGGGCCCCAAATATTTCATTCCACGCGGTGACGACGGACAAGATGGCTCATACTTCGACTGGCGAAACAGACAGCGGGCTGATCGGCTCGGACCACGGCCAGGTCAGCGCGGGCGATATCGCGGTCGGCGTGATCGTCGGCAGGACGTCGGAATTCTTCGACTTTTTCGTCTATGCGATCGCGTCCGTCATCGTGTTCCCCAAGCTGGTGTTTCCAACGCATGATCCGCTCGTCGGAACGCTGTACTCCTTCGCCATCTTCGCGCTGGCCTTCATCGCCCGTCCATTCGGTTCCGTTCTGTTCATGGCCGTCGACCGCGCCTACGGTCGCGGTGCGAAACTGACGATCGCGCTGTTCCTGCTCGGCACCTCGACCGTCGCCATCGCGTTCCTTCCCGCCTATGGCGATATCGGCGTGCTTGCGATCTGGCTTCTGGCGCTGGCCCGCATCGGGCAGGGCGTGGCGCTTGGCGGGACGTGGGACGGCCTGCCCTCGCTGCTGGCGCTGAACGCGCCGCGGAACCGGCGCGGCTTCTACGCCATGATCCCGCAACTGGGCGCGCCGATCGGCCTCATCGTGGCCAGCGCCCTCTTCGCCTTCTTCGTCGCCAATCTGTCGGCCGACGACTTCCTTGCCTGGGGCTGGCGCTATCCCTTCTTCGTCGCCTTCGCCATCAATGTCGTGGCCCTGTTCGCCAGGCTGCGCATTGTGGTGACGCCCGAATTCTCGAAACTATACGAGAGCGGCGACCTGCAGCCGACGCGCATAAGGGACACGATCAGGGCCGAAGGCCGCAACGTCATCGTCGGCGCATTCGCGCCGCTGGCGAGCTTCGCCCTGTTCCACATGGTGACGGTGTTTCCACTCTCCTGGGTATTCCTGTTCACCAATGAGGGACCGGCACGCTTCCTGGCGATCGAGGCGGTGAGCGCGCTGTTCGGCATCGTGGCCATCGTCGCGTCGGGCCCACTTGCCGATCGTGTCGGACGCCGTGCGCTGCTCGGCGGTTCGGCGATCGCCATCGCGACGTTCAGCGGCTTTGCCCCGCAGCTTCTGGATGGCGGTACCGTTGGCGAGATCCTGTTCATGGTGCTGGGCTTCATCCTGCTGGGGTTGAGCTTCGGGCAGTCGTCAGGCGTCGTCGCATCGAGCTTTTCGCGACACCATCGCTATACCGGCTCGGCGATAACCTCGGATCTCGCGTGGATGTTCGGCGCCGGCTTCGCGCCGCTCGCAGCTCTGCTGCTGGCCGGCAATTTCGGCCTCATTGCGGCGGGTGCCTACCTGCTCTCGGGCGCGGCCTGCACCTTGCTTGCCTTGTGGATTGATAGACGGCGTTCGGCCGCGGACCGTGCGGTAGACTGAACACTATAAATGGCGGGAAGGGCGCCGTCACGCTCCTCCATGTCGAGCTGGACGGGGCCAGACCTGCCTCGTCATCCACAGTCAAGGACCGGCGCCGGAGACCGGCGCCGAGGTCGACCTGCGGGCCGAACCCGGGCATCTGCATTTCTTCGATCAGGAAGGGCGGGCGGTCTGATCTGCCGCGCCCCGGCGGTTCTACGGCATGTCGCGGCGAATAGGATTCGCCCGACCTGCTGTAGGCTTCTGATTTTATGCATGTCGTTGTCCCGGAACCGAGAACACTTCCGGGCAACATGCATTATTCCGCCGCCAGTGCGGCGACTTCCCGCCGAAACGGCAAGGCGTCGCCGATGTCGGGTTCGTCCAGTTCGCGGGCGAAGCGATGGCCGGCATAGGTTGCCCAGGCGATGGGTCCCGGTGCTTCGGCATCGCCGATGACCTTGACTGAACGGATGCCGGCGTCGGCCCACTCGCTTTCCCGGGCCTTGAGATTGCGCCAAACGGCGTCGTCCTGATTGCGCGACGTGACAAGTACGACGGCATCGGCCGCCAGATCCTGTTTCGCGCCGGTGTAGACGCAAGCCGTCACGACACCGCCCGAAGCGATACTCGTGACGGTCCTGTTGAGCACGATATCGACCCCGAGTTCAGCCAGGCGGCGGTGAATGGCCCCTTGCTCCAGCGTGTTGCGGGTCCAGTCCGAGACATAGGCCGATGGCGTCACCAAGGTCACCTTCGTTCCCTGACGCGCCATCAGCTCGGCGAGAACGCCGCCCATGTAATAGTGGTCGTCGTCGAACAGCACGACGTTGCCATCTGGAACCTTGCCGGCCATCAGATCGTCGGGTGTAAGGACCGGCATCGCGGCGTCGATCGGCATCGGCACGACGTGGGCACGCGCGACGCCATCACGGCGCCAGGTCGATCCGGTGGCGATGGCGATGTTCTGGAAGCCGAAGGACAGGATGTCATCCGCCGCCAGCCGGCTTTCGAAATAGATGTCGACATCAGGCATCTGGCCGAGCTGATACCGCCGATAGTCGCGCACCCTGCCCCAGGCCGACAGGCCTGGAAGTTTGCTTTCGCGCGCCACACGGCCGCCGAGCTCGGTGCCGGCTTCCGCGATGGCCACTTTATAGCCGCGCAGGCCAAGCGCACGGGCAGCCTCCAGTCCGGCAGGCCCGGCGCCGACGATCAGCACGCTGTCGCTGTCGCCCTTGGCCTGCATGCGCTCCGGATGCCAGCCCTTGCGCCATTCCTCCATGAAGGTCGGGTTCTGCGTGCAGCGCGAGATCGACATAGTCATGTCGCCGGTGATGCAGATGTTGCAGCCGATACATTCGCGGATGTCCTCGATGCGGCCCTCCTCGACCTTCCTCGGCAGGAAGGGATCGGCGATCGACGGACGGGCGCAGCCGATGAAGTCGAGCGTTCCCGACCTGATCATCCTGACCATCACGTCGGGTGAAGTGAAGCGGCCGACGCCGACGACCGGTTTCGAGGTGAGCTTCTTGATGCCCGACACCAGGCTTTCCTGCGCCGCCTCGTCCTTGAAGCGCGACGGGCCCGAGCAATCCTCCCAGGCGCCGTGCGCGAGATCCCACAGGTCGGGCAGTTCGGCATGCATCTCGATCATGTCGCGGAGTTCCGAATTGGCGAAGCCGAGCTCGCCGATCATCTCGTCCAGCGACAGCCTGAGCGTCAGGCCGCACGTGTCGCCGATCGCGTCGCGCCCTTCCTCGATCAGCTCGCGCATCAGCCGCGAACGGTTTTCCAGCGAGCCGCCATATTCGTCGACGCGCTGGTTGGTGGCGGTCGACAGGAAATGCTGGATGATGCCGAAGCCGTGCGCGCCATAGAGGCATACCAGGTCGAAACCCGCCTGCTTCGCACGTTTGAAGGCATTGCGGTGCCAGCGGCGCAAATCGCGAATATCCTGCTTGTCCATGGCGCGCGCCTGAACCGGATCGTTGGTGAAGGTGCGGATCGGCAGGGCCGACGGCCCGCGCGGCACCTCCTTGCTGTAGAGGTTGGGGCCGTTGATCCCGGAATAGGCGAGCTGGATGCCAGCCAACGCGCCGTGCTCGTGCATGGCCTTGGCCATCTTGGCCAAAGCCGGGATGTCGGCGTCATCCCATAGCCGCAGTTCGATGAAGGGCGTGATCTCGGAAGTGTGGTGCATTTCCGTCTGCTCGGTGAAGATGACGCCCCAGCCCCCTTCGGACTTGACGCGGCGCATCTCTGCCGCGGCGGACGGATCGCGATAGCCGCCGCCATTGCAATGCGGAACCTGATAGAAGCGGTTCTTGGCCGTCACCGGGCCTATCTTCATCGGCTCGAACAGGATGTCGTAGCGTGGGTCGCGCATGGTGCTTCCTCCGGGCCGGCTCAGCACTCCCGGTGCTGCCTAAAC
Source organism: Mesorhizobium sp. Cs1321R2N1 (assembly GCF_037179725.1). NCBI lineage: Bacteria > Pseudomonadati > Pseudomonadota > Alphaproteobacteria > Hyphomicrobiales > Phyllobacteriaceae > Mesorhizobium > Mesorhizobium sp. Cs1321R2N1. The sequence continues at coordinate 53,569 of NZ_JAPYKP010000027.1, forward strand.
TACTCATAAATTGGAGCCGGCGCGGGAAAACTACGGATTTCTTCTGTGCCGATTAGGACGCGCCTAATCGCGGCACTGGGCCGGATTAGTCTGTGTTGAACCGGGGCTGAGCGAAATGCGACTTCAGAGCATCGGCGGCATGATGCTAGACAGCCAGGACCCTACCGAGAGACAGAAAATGGACACTATCAGGATCTTCGAACGGCTGATCGCTTTCCCGACGGTGAGCCGCGACTCCAACCTCGACCTGATCGGCTATGCGGCCGACTTGCTCGAGGCGAGCGGCGTTGCCTGCCAGATCGTCCACAGCGCGGACGGGCACAAGGCCAACCTCTTTGCCACCATCGGCCCGGCCGGCAGGCCCGGTGTCATGCTGTCCGGCCACACCGATGTCGTCCCCGTCGACGGCCAGAACTGGACGCTGCCGCCTTTCGAAATGACCGAGCGCGACGGCAAGCTTTACGGACGCGGCGCGGCGGACATGAAGGGTTTTGTGGCCTCCGCGCTCGCCGCCTGCATCAGGGCTTCCAAGATGGCGCTTCGGACGCCGTTGCATCTGGCGCTCTCCTATGACGAGGAGGTCGGCTGCCTGGGCGTGCGCGACCTGATCGAAATGCTGAGCGCGGCGCCGCAACGCCCGCGGCTATGCATCGTCGGCGAGCCGACCAACATGCAGGTTGCGACCGGGCACAAGGGCAAGCTTGCCGCTCGCGCCGTCTGCAGGGGACGCGAAGGCCATTCGGCGCTCGCCCCACTGGCGCTCAATGCCATCCACCTCGGCTGCGATTTCGTGCGTGCCTTGCGTGACGAACAGGAACGATTGGCCCGCGACGGCGCCCGCGACGGGGACTACGACATCCCCTACACGACGGTTCATGTCGGCAAGATCGATGCCGGCGTCGCGCTCAACATCGTGCCCAACCTCTGTCAGGTCGATTTCGAGATCCGCAACATTGCCGCCGACGATGCCGCCGGCATTCTGGACAGGCTGCGCGACGCCGCGGCCCGCATTGCTGAGGACGCCGTTTCGATCGCGGCCGAGGCCGCAATCGAAATCGAGATCACCAACACCTATCCGGGCCTCGACACGCCGGCCGCATCAGAGGCGGTGGCCTTCGTCAAATCGCTGACCGGCGCCAATGACACGATGAAAGTCGCGTTCGGCACGGAAGGCGGATTGTTCAGCCGCGATCTCGGCACGCCTGCCGTCGTCTGCGGACCTGGCTCGATGGCGCAGGGACACAAGCCGGATGAATTTGTCAGCGTCGAACAGCTGCGGCGTTGCGACGGGATGATGGACAGGTTGCTCGAACGGCTCACGGACGGCTGGCCGTCGTGATCCGCACGGCAGCCCTCACTTCACGATGCGTTCGGTTCCGAAGACGCCCTGCTCGACGACGAAGCGACGACAGTGGTCGATGAACGCCTGTACCGTCAGCGTGCGATGCTCTGCGTTCGGCAAGGCAATTCCTATCGTGAGCGGCCTGAGGTCGCCCAGCAGAGGCACGAAGACAAGCAATTTGCCGTCCGGCGACATGGTGTTGAGCGGCCGCATATTGGCGATGCCGTAGCCGAAGCCGTTAGCGACCATCGAGCGCATCACGGCGATGTCGCCGGTGCGCTCGACGATCTTGGGCCGCAGGCCCCTGGGCTGGAAAGCCGACAGGAAATATTCCCTGCTGTAGGGCAGATCAAGCAGCACCATCGGCTCATCGACCAACTCCTCGGGCGTGATGCCTGCCCTCGCCGCCAGGCGATGCGCGGCCGGTAACATCACATAGGCCGGCAACTGCATCAGCGGCTCGAAGGTCATGTCCTGCGACAGTTCCAGATCGTAAGTCACCGCGGCATCTATCTCGCCACGCTGCAGCATCTCGAACAGTTGCCCCTGGTTGCGCTCGAATTGCCGGACGCGCACATCGGGATAGGCATCCTCGAATTTCTTGCGCAGCGCCGGCAGCACGATCTGCGCGAAAGTGAGCAGGCAGCCGATCGCCAGCGGTCCGCGCACCTTTTCGGCGATATCGCCGGCAATGTCGTGCAGCGCGTCCGCGTCGTTGAGCAGGCGCGCGGCTTCCTTGAGGAACAGGCGCCCGCCTGCGGTCAGCGCCAGCGCATGCGAATGCTTGCGCACGAAAAGCTGGACACCGAACTCGGCTTCGAGCTGAGCGATCGACGCCGAGATTGACGGCGGCGAGACATTCACCTGCTCGGCCGCCTTGGCGATCGAACCCGCTTCGCCAACGGCGACGAAATATTCAAGTTGTCTGAGCGTGAAGCGGAGGGGCATGGTGGCTATGTTGCCGGTTTGCAGCCGGTGATCAAGCCGCGGCCGATTCTCAATACTTGATCCAGGTGGTCTTCAGCGCGGTGTATTTGTCGAGCGCATGCAGCGACAGGTCGCGCCCGAAGCCGGACTGCTTGAAACCGCCAAAGGGAGTCATCGGGCTCAGCGCATCGACCGTGTTCACGGAAACCGTGCCCACGCGCAGCCTTTCCGCGAGGCGATGCGCCCGCGACAGGCTGTCGGTCCACAGCGATGCGGCCAGGCCGTAGACGCTGTCGTTGGCGATGCGAAGCGCTTCGTCTTCGGTGTCGAAGGCGATCACCGACAGGACCGGACCGAATATCTCGTCGCGGGCAAGCGGGTCGTCGGGCGAGACGTCATCGAAGATCGTGGGCTGCACAAAACTGCCGCGCCCGTCGACGGCGACCCGGTCGCCACCAGTCACCAGCCGTGCCGACTTCTTGCCGCCATCGATGAAACGCATGACAGTCGCGGCGTGGCGCGCGTCCACCATCGCACCCATCCTGGATACTGGGTCGAGCGGATCGCCGGGCTGGGTCGCCGCTGCCCGCCGCACCAGTTTCTCGACCAGCGCATCCTTGATGCCGCGCTCCACCAGAAGCCGGGAATTGGCCGAGCATACCTGCCCCTGGTTGAAGAAGATGCCGAAGGCGGCCATGTCGGCGGCCGCATCCAGATCGCCGCAATCGGCGAACATCAGATTGGGGCTCTTGCCACCGGTCTCCAGCCAGACCTGCTTCATGTTCGACTGGCCGGAATATTGCAGGAACATCTTGCCGACAGCGGTCGATCCGGTGAAGGCAAGGCAATCCACACCCATATGGCGGCCAAGCGCCTGGCCGGCCGTCTCGCCGAGGCCGGGTACCACATTGAGCACGCCCGCCGGCAAGCCCGCCTCCATGGCGAGTTCGGCCAGCCTGAGTGCCGAGAGAGGCGACTGCTCGGCGGGTTTCAGCACCACCGAATTGCCCACGGCCAGCGCGGGCGCGCATTTCCAGGTTGCCATGTCGAGCGGAAAGTTCCATGGCACGACGGCACCCACGACCCCAAGCGGCTCCCGCCGTGCCAAAGCGAGGTCACCCCACCCCGTCGGCGCCACCTCGTCATAGGTCTTGTCTATCGCTTCTGCATACCACTGGAAGATCGCCGCCGATCCCGGCACGTCGATGGTCGCGGCGTCCTTGACAAGCTTGCCCATATCCAGTGATTCCAGCAGCGCGAGCTCCTGCACGTTCTCGCGCAGCAATTCCGCCAGCCGCAGCAGCACCTTCTTGCGATGCTGGGGGCTTGCTCGCGACCAGACGCCGGCTTCGAAGCTGCGGCGCGCGGCAGCGACGGCAAGGTCGATATCCTCTTCGCCGCAGGAGGCCACCTCGGCGAGCGTTGCTCCCGTAGCCGGATTGATGCTGGTGAATGTTCGGCCTGAGCGCGCGGGCATCGTTTTGCCGTCGATGAAAGCCCCGTCGCGAAAACGGATCGCCGACGCCTTGGCGATCCAATCCTTATGACTGAGTTCGCTCATGCTGGCTCCAGATTGTCGGGACTACTCGTCACCGGGAACGCCGTAGCTCGGCGCGCCAGACGGATTGAGGGCGCGCGTGACATAGACATCAAGCTGGGGCTTGTAGATATCCCACAGCGTCGCCAGCTGCTCGATCGGACACTCCTCGCTCCAGTCGCAACGCAGGTCGGCGACGGGCCATGAGACATCGCGCACCAGTTTCATGCCGGCGGAGCGGACAGGTCCCGCCTCGCCGCCGGCCCTGAGCGCGGCCCGCATGGTGGCGATCAGCCGGTCGCCTAGATCGCCTTCGGAGGCGAGAAAGGCGTCCACCATGGCTTGCGGAACCCTATCG